>NZ_DBFEGU010000318.1:0-9637 GCF_048329335.1 Eggerthella sp.
GCAGTTGTACGAGCGGACGGACAGGTCGAGATCCTCGATCTGCTTGTCCAGCTCGGCGTTGGACTCCTGGCCCTCCGGCGCGAAGATGGACGGGATTTCGCCCTCCTCCTCGTCGACAACGTCGGACAGGCTCAAAAACGCGCCCATGTACTGGTTGATGATGTTGGACGCGCGGCACACGGCCTCGGTGGGCGTGATGCTGCCGTCAGTCTCAACTTCCAGCACGAGCTTGTCGTAGTCGGTGCGCTGACCCACGCGGGTGTCGGTGACGTTGAGCGTGCAGCGGCGAACCGGCGAGAACAGCGAGTCCACATGGATGACCCCGATGGGATCCTCCGTGCGCTTGTTGCGCTCGGCCGACACGTAACCGCGGCCCACGCCGATGCGAACCGTCATGTCCAGCTGACCGCCGTCGGCGACCGTAGCGATGACGTGCTCCGGGTTGACCAGCGTGAACTCGGTGGGAATGTCGAGATCGGCACCCGTCACCGTGCAAGGACCCTCCGCCGACACATGCGCCGTGGCTTCCTCGATATCATCGTTCAGTGCGGAGAACACAAGACCCTTGACATTCAGGACGATATCGGTGATATCCTCGATGACGCCTTCGGCCGTCGTGAACTCATGCTGCACACCCTCGATCTGGATGGCGGTGGCTTTCGCACCATCCAGCGAGGAGAGCAGAACGCGGCGCATGCAGTTGCCCAGCGTGTAGCCGTAGCCACGCTCGAGCGGCTCGACTATGAAACGTGCGACAGTGTCGTTGACTTCTTCCGTTGTTACCGTAGGCCTCATGAACTCTGTCATGTGGGATAAGCCTCCTTACTATGCCGCGATTATTTCGAGTAAAGTTCGACGATGAGCTGCTCGCGAATGTCCAGATCGATTTGATCGCGCTGCGGAAGAGCAAGTACACTACCCTGAAGTTTCTCGATGTCCACCTCGAGCCATGCGGGCACCTGAACACGCTCGTTGGAGATGAGCGCGCTCTTGATGACCAGCAGGTCGGCAGCCTTCGGAGCGACGGCCACGAGGTCGCCCGGCTTGACGCGGAACGACGGGATGTCGACGCGACGGCCGTTCACGGTGATATGGCCGTGACGCACCTGCTGACGAGCCTCGGCGCGAGACTTCGCGAAACCGAGACGGTACACGACGTTGTCGAGACGGCTCTCCAGGATACGCAGCAGGTTCTCGCCCGTCACGCCCTTCTGGCGGTTAGCCATATCGTAGTAATGACGGAACTGCTTCTCCAGGACGCCGTAGATGCGCTTGGTCTTCTGCTTCTCGCGCAGCTGGTTGCGATATTCGCTTTCCTTGATGCGCTTCTTGCCGGCCTCGCCCGGCGCGTAGTTGCGGCGCTCGATCGCGCACTTCTCCGTGTAGCAGCGATCGCCCTTAAGGAAAAGCTTCGCCCCTTCACGACGGCACAGACGGCAGTCCGCTCCAGTATAACGAGCCATAATTCTTAGATCCTTTCAGTTACACGCGACGACGCTTGCGCGGACGGCAACCGTTGTGCGGAATGGGTGTGCAATCCTGGATGCTGGCGATCTCGAGGCCGGCGGCCTGCAGAGAGCGGATGGCCGTTTCGCGACCCGAGCCCGGGCCCTTCACGAACACGGAAACCTTGCGCAGGCCATGCTCCATAGCCGTCTTCGCAGCGGCCTCGGCGGCCATCTGCGCAGCGAACGGCGTGGACTTGCGCGAACCCTTGAAACCGACCGTGCCGGCGGACTGCCAGGAGATCACATTGCCCTGAGGATCAGTGATGCTCACGATCGTGTTGTTGAACGTAGACTTAATATGCGCAGCGCCGACGGCGATGTTCTTACGCTCGGAGCGCTTGATGCGCGTGCGCACGTTTTTCTTAGCTGCCACTTGAGACTACCTCACTTTTTCTTTCCGCCGATTTGCTTACGAGGACCCTTGCGCGTGCGCGCATTCGTGTGCGTGCGCTGTCCGCGAACGGGCAGGCCGCGACGATGACGGAGTCCACGATAGCAGCCGATCTCCATGAGGCGCTTGACGTTCTGGGAAACCTCGCGGTGCAGGTCGCCCTCCACCTTGATGTTCGCCTGAATGTAGTCGCGCAGCTTGGTAAGGTCATCCTCCGTGAGGTCCTTCACGCGGACGCTGGGATCGACGCCGGTTTCAGCGAGGATCTTCTTGGAGGTCGTCAGACCGATGCCGTAGATGTAGGTCAAGCCGACTTCAATGCGCTTGTCGCGAGGAAGGTCGACACCAACAAGACGTGCCATAGGTTATATCTCCTCTTTCTTCCTAGCCCTGACGCTGCTTATGGCGGGGGTTCTCGCAAATGACGAGCACCTTGCCATGGCGTCGGATGATTTTGCACTTGTCGCACATTTTCTTGACCGAAGGACGTACCTTCATAATCATTTCCTTTCGGTTAATGCGTTCTCGTATCTATATGTCACACCCAGCCGCTGGTGATAGCTTTCCTCTTTTTGCTGCTTGCGCAAGGCGCGCAAGCCCCTCTTCGCACACAAATTCTGCACAGGTTGACACGACCTGCACGCTTTTACGGTGCTATTTGAACCGGTACGTGATGCGTCCGCGGTTCAAGTCGTAGACGGACAGCTCGACCGTCACCTTGTCTCCCGGCAGGATCTTGATGTAATGCATACGCATCTTGCCAGAAATATGGGCCAATATCTTGTGCCCGTTTTCGAGCTCCACCCTAAACATAGCGTTTGGCAGCGCTTCGAGGACGGTCCCCTCGAGCTCGATAACATCTTCTTTGGTCAAAAGTGCTCCTTTAAGCATATCGTCGTTAAGCAGCAACCATAGATGATACCAAAAGTATTCGGTTATGTACACGAGAATTTGAGGACGCAGAATTCCAACAAACCTTCTGGTCCGAATGCTACCTGCTTGCCAGGCGTGCGGTCGTGCCGCGCAGCCCGCGTCTCAGAAACGGGGCCGCCAGGTATTCGCGCGAAGCGCAGCCGCCTTGTCGGCTTCGACGCAGATCGTGCGCACTGAGGCGCCCGCGTCTTCGGTATCGTTCTATTCTAGGCTATTACGCCGAAGGGTCAAGAGCGATTTTGGTCGGAGTTGGAAAGGTTGCCTTCCTGTTCCTCCAGCAACGAAGCCAGCTTGCGGTACGATACGATGGCTACGACGGAGTTCGCCAGCGCCTTGACCACGTTGAACGGCAGCAATGCCGGCAACACCAGCGAAGCAACCTGTTCGTAGGTGGCGCCCATGTACAGCGGCGTGACCACGAAGTTCAGGCAAATGGAAACCGCCGAGGACACCACCACGCCGGCAGCGCATCCCAGCACGGCGTGCATCAGGCACGGTTTCCGACGGTACACGGTCCCCACCACAAGGATAAGCGACACGGTGGCCATAATGTTCATGAACGCGCCGAGCGGATCGGTGACGAGGTGCGGTATCCATGACGTCACGGCCACGGCCACGCCGATCCAAGATCCGTACAAGATCGTAGCCAGCAGCGAGACGATGCCCGATGGATCGTACTTCAACCATTCGGCCCCGGGCACCACCGGCAGCTCGACGAAGCTGAGCACCATAGCCATGAGGATGAGCAGCACGATGGCGGCGACTTGCTTCGGCGAACGCTCCTGCCATCCGTAGGGCAAACTCTCCGCGACCATAACACCTCCTTAGTTCGCACATTATACGCTGCGAGCCACTTTGCGACCTTGCGGTCAAGCGACAAAACGAGCCGGCTGGAAAACAACCGGCTCGCTTGGGGACAAATACGATAGGCGAAACGCTCGCCTACGCCGTCTTAGCAGCCGCAACGGCGGTGTCGACGTAGCCGGCGGTATCGACGAGCGTGGCGCCCGAAACCGCGTCCGGGCCCTTCGCCTTCACGTCGGCGATCTTCTGTCCGGCCACAAAGGACTCGATAGCCGACATGGATTCGATCCACGGCGTAGTGGACTGGGCCTTTTCCTTCATGCTGGCGCTGTACATATCGGAGTTCACCGACTTGGACATGAGCGCCTTGCCCTCGGCGTACCCTTCGGCGAAGGCGGCGTCCGAATTGGGCACGGGCACCAGGCCGGCAGACGAAGCGTCGGCGAACTGGAACTCGTCGATGCTCGAAGCAACCAACACGTCCCCCTGCACAAGGGAAACGGCTTCCGCGAACGCCTTGTCACCGTGAGCAGCCGCGGTGGCGCATCCCATCTTGAGGTCGGAACCGTCGCCGGCATACGCACCCGTCGTGGTGATGTCGTCGCTCCCGGCGACCTCGGACACGAGCTTCAGATAGTTGGGCGCGTCCACGAGGGTGGCTCCCGTCACGGCATCGAGGCTCGTCTTCGTCAGATCGGAGGCCTTCTTGCCCACGCAGTACGCCTCTATCGCCTTCATCGACGTCAACCACGGCGTGGTGGACTGGGCTTTCTCCTTCATGCTGGCCGAATAGGCATCGTTGTTCACCGTCTTCGACATGAGCACCTTGCCCTCGGCGTACCCGTCCGCAAATCCAGCGTCGGAGTTCGGCACGGGCGTGATGCCCGCCGAATCAGCAGGCATGAACTGATAGTCATCCACGCTGGCGGCGAGGATGGTACCGTCTTGGGCCGTGGCGACAACCACGCTCGTAAAGCACTTGTCTCCGTGAGCGGCGCCGTAGCCGCGATGCAAGGTCGCAGTTTTGGCAGCGGTGTCGGGCGCGGTTGCAACTGCAGAATCAGCTTTCGCTGCAGCATCGCCGCCTGCGCACGAGCTGAGCGTAGCAGCACCGGCCGCGCCCAATGCGACCACGATGCTTCCCTTAAGAAAATCACGCCGCGAGACGTTCGTTTCCATAATGGCCTCCCTTGAATTCCCTCTAGACAACGGGGCAAACCATACGGATCAACACGAAGCAAATCCATCGTCAAAACGCAGGAAATTGCATTCCGTCCGAGATTGCGCTTCTAAACGAAAAGGGGGAGAAGCCCTAAACGCCCTTGTCGGGCCCGTCGCCTTCATCATCGAGCAACTTGAACAGCTCCTCGCGCGACGAGACCCCGAGCTTGCGGTAGATGTTCTTGCGGTGGCTTCGCACCGTGGATTCCGCCACCGTCAACTCATCGGCGACGAAGCTTGACGTGTGGCCGCGACCCAGCAGAAGCAGTATTTCGGCCTCGCGCGCAGTCAGGCGGTACTCGTCGGACAGATCGGCGCAACGACGGTTGTAGCCCTCCTGAGCTCCGAGCGCGTTCGACTCTACGGCATCGATGCCCTCGAGCATAACGCGCCACAATCGCGAGCTGGGAGTGACCATGAGCGCGATCGCCATCACCACGAACAGCACGATCAGCACCTGGTACTGGCATGCAGCTAGCACGCCCGTGTTCATGTTGGCGTCCGACAGCAGGCACACCAGGCACCCGACGATGATCATGATGCCTCCGGCCGGCAGAGCGAGCGAGCGCATGCGACCCGCCATCGCTACCAGCATCGCCGACATCACGAGCGCATAGATGGCGCAGAACGAGAGAGAGCCAACCGCCATCACCGAGCGTTGCAACGGAGGTTCGACGAACGCCGTGGCCGCGAACACCGCGAAGGCCACCAGCGGCAGGAAGAAACGGTACGAGAAGTTGATGAGCGCCTGATCGGTCTTCATGCGAATGAGGGGCACCATGACCGCCACGGCCAGCACGCCCGCCAAAGCCAGCGGAGCGACACCCCAATCCATGGTTCGCACCAGGCTATTGTCAGCCACGAACAGCAACAGCATGGCGAACGGCATAACGGCGAAGAACAGCGCGCGAGCGAGTGGGGTTTTGAAATCACCCGTCCCCTCCACCACCGACACATCGAGGTGCCCGAACACGTCCCGCCAGTTCACCCCTGCCTGCGCCGAACGCTCGTCCTCTCCCTCTGAGCGGAAGAACAACCGCGCGCACCCTACGACGGACAGCGCCGCCGCCACGGTGAGCACCGTCCGGGCAGGCGTCGCGCCCAGCATGGGCAGCAGCGACGCGCTTGCGAACAGGACGCAGCCGGCGACCCACGCCACAACGAGCGCGCGCCTGAACTCGAGCACATGCAGCCGGCTCATCCACACCAGGCACATCACGGCAGCGCCGAAACCCATCATGAGACCGCTGCCCGCTTCCACGACGGAGCCGTCGAGCGCGCCGAAGCTCCACAGGTCAAGCAGGCCGTAGCCGATCGCATAGCACGCCAACGCCAGCAGCATGATAGTGCGGCTCACACGCGCATGCGCCGTTTTCAGCAGGCAGATGAACAAAAACGCGAGCGCCGTGAACATGGCCGCCAGCGACAACGCGGCCGAAAACGACACCGAAGGCAGAAACGACCAGGAAACGGCAACCGACGACGTCATGCCGCGCCACTGCTCCAGCACGGGGAGGAACAACGGCACGCTCATGCAGAATGCGAAAAAGGAAAGCGTGTCAAGCAGGTCGAACCGTTTGATAATGCCTCGTTTTTCGAGTCGTATCATGTTCCTTCTCTCCACCGTCCGCACGTCCCGATCGCCCGCTGCGCCGCTCATGCACACTGCCCTCCCTCAAACGCCCGTAGAAAGTATACTGTCTTAGTAGCGTATTTGCGAATGTAATGTACTTGGAGGCAATGGCATGGTTTCTCGGAATTTCTTCCGCTTCAACACCACGAACATCATCAGCGCAGAAACCGACAACGAGGACATCCTCGACGAAGCGGTGGAATGGTGCGACCGCTACGAGCTGCTGTTCTCGCGCGTAGACCCTGCAAGCGAGCTGTTCCGGCTGAACAGCGCCGAGGGGCGCCCCACCGCGGTGGATGCCGAGCTAGCCGCGTTCATCGAGACGGCGCTGTCGTACTGCCGCGAAGTCGACGGGTTATTCGACGTGACTATGGGAAGCGCCACGCAGCTGTGGAACTTCAAGGATTGCATGATTCCCGCGCGCGATGACGTGGCCGCGGCGCTGCGGCACGTGGATTATCGCGGCGTCATCGTGAACGATGCCGTCGTGACGCTGCGCGACCCGCTGGCCTGCGTCGATTTGGGCGGCATCGCGAAAGGCTACATCGCCGACGGCATCCTCGCGCTGCTGCGCGAACGCGGCGTGGAACACGCGCTGGTCAACCTCGGCGGCAACGTGGCCGTCATGGGCGGCAAGCCCGATGGAGCACCGTGGCGCGTGGGCGTCCGCCGTCCCCTTCCCTCCAGCTCGATGCCGCTGCTTGATTCGTTCGCCGTCCTGGCCCTGCGCGATGGCTCGGCCGTGACAAGCGGCATCTACGAGCGCGCCTTCGAGCAGGACGGGAAACTGTACCACCATATCCTTGACCCGCGCACGGGCTTCCCCGCCGAAACCGACCTGCTGAGCGCCACGGTGGTCGCGCAGAGCTCGCTCGATGCCGACGGGTACACCACCGCGCTTATCATGATGGGAGCCGATCGCGCACTTGCGTTCGCCGAGCAGCATCCGGCGCTCGAAGCCGTGCTAGTCACCACCGAGGGCGATGTGCTGGCCACCTCCGGCATCGGTGATCGCGTACTGTTCGAGCTGCTGGGATAGCAAAACACGGCACGCATGCGAAAAGCGCGCAAAGTGGCTGGGCCACCAGGATTCGAACCTGGATAGCTGGTACCAAAAACCAGAGTCCTGCCGTTGGACGATGGCCCAGTCTGAAACAGAAGCGCCCGCGATGCGGCGCGCTAAGAACAATCGCATGCCGAGCAAACAAAAATGGTGGGCCGTGAGGGAGTCGAACCCGCGACCTTGGGATTAAAAGTCCCCTGCTCTACCAGCTGAGCTAACGGCCCACGTTCGCAGCAATGCGCGAGTACTCATTTTAGCTGGGCGGGCAAGGCGGGTCAATGATTATGTTGACGAACACCAGTCATACATCTAACCGCACGCAATACCGTCTATCCATTGCCACCATACCGTTATTCAAACCGAAACAATTCGTACTACAATCGAAGAGGAACCGAACGCCCACCCCTCTGTAGAAAGGCCGTGATGCCTCATGTGGTGCTCCAAGGTCCTGGTTGCCTACGACGGCTCCGCTCCCTCCGCCAAAGCGCTCCATCTAGCGCGTTCCATCGGCGCGCAGGACGAGAGCGTCGAGCTCGTGTTCGCCCATGTGGTGAAGCTGTACGGCCTGGGCACCGGCGCCGAAACCGTGCTGCTCGACGAGGCGAAGAAGGTGCTGGTCGAAATGGAGCAGCTTGCAGACGAAGTGCCGAACAAGGCGCACGCCCACCTGCTGAAGGGCAGCTCGCCGGCCGATCTCCTGCTGAAATGCGCGCAAGACGAGGGCTGCGACCTCATCGTCATGGGCAGCCGCGGCCAGGGCGGCGTCAAAGGCTTCCTTGGCAGCGTCAGCTACGCCGTGGTGCAGGGATCGCCTATCGCCGTGCTCATCGCGAAGGACGCTCCCGCCGCAGCGACGAAAGCCGGGGCGACCGATTAGCATGCCTGCAATTGCACGAGAAAAGCTCTGGACGAGAGATTTCGTATTCGGAACCGCCGTGAACTTCCTGATCATGGTGAACTACTACGGGCTCATGGTGGTCGTAGCCGACTACGCCATGAAAACCTACGATGCGCCCGCAGCCACCGCCGGCCTCGCGGCCAGTATCTTCGTCATCGGCGCGCTGATAGCCCGCCTCTTCAGCGGGCGCATCATGGATCGCGTCGGTCGCAAGCGCTTGCTTATCATCGGTGCCGTGCTCGAAGTGGCGTTCTCGGCGCTTTACCTTACCGGCCTGGGATTATGGCTGCTGTTCGCGCTGCGCCTGCTGCACGGCATCGCGTTCGGCACGTGTTCCACCGCCATCGGCACCATCGTCACGGCTCTTGTGCCGGACAACCGCAAAGGCGAAGGCGTGGGCTACTATATGCTGTCCGTCACCCTCGGCGCGGCAATCGGGCCGTTTCTGGGCATGTTTCTCACGCAGAACGCCGGATTCCAAACGTTGTTCCTCGTAGCCGCCGCCGTAGCTCTGGCTTGCTTGCTAGCCGCCACGCAGCTGCGCGTGCCGAAAAACCCTGTATCGGCCGAAACCGTGGCCCGGAAGGCGAGCGACATCGCCCGCGACGAACGCATCGAGCAGGCGGGCGGGTTCCGCGTGCCTCGTCCGAGCCTGACGAACTACCTGGAATCCAGCGTGATCCCCATCGGCGCCGTATGCGCGCTGCTGTTCTTCTGCTATTCCAGCCTGCTTGCGTTCCTCACGCCGTTCGCGGCCGAAAACGGGCTCGAAACGCCCGCGAGCTTCTTCTTCGTCGTGTACGCCATCGCCACGTTCGTCACACGGCCGTTCACCGGCAAGCTGTTCGACCGCAAAGGCGACCGCGTGGTCATGGTGCCCGCGTTCATCGCCTTCATCGTCGGCATGGGACTGCTGGCCACCGTCTACCAGCCGACGGCCATGCTGATCGCGGCAGCGTTGCTGGGCTTCGGCGTAGGGACGGTTCAGGCAAGCGGCCTGGCTCTGGCGGTGCGCCTCGCCCCCGACGATCGACTGAGCTTGGCGAACTCCACGTTCTACATCTTGCTGGACATCGGCGTGGGCGTGGGCCCGCTGCTTTTAGGCATCGTGCAGCCGCTGTGGGGCTATCGCGGCCTGTTCGAGGCCATGTCGCTAGTCGCCATCGTGGCGCTGGCAGCCTACCTG
>NZ_DBFEGU010000319.1:0-2026 GCF_048329335.1 Eggerthella sp.
AGCGTTGGGGCGGCGAACAGGGCGACCGTCGGCCAGTCGCGGTCGGCCTTCCAGATGGCGAACCACTGCTCGAACTTGAGGTCGTGGATGCGCCCGAGGCCGACGAGCCCGATTGCGGCGCACACGGTCATGATCAGCATCAGCCACATCGTGTTGATCTCGGTGAAAGACGAGATCCCGAGGCCCATGCCCGCGGCGGCGATCGCGATGGCGGCGCCGGTCGCGACCTGTCGGTACGTGAAGCCGAACAGCGGCCTCGCCTCGTAGTCCTGGATGTCCTTGCGCAGGATGATCTCTACCATCAGCCCATCGCCCCCATGATCGTGTCCGCTATTTGCTTGGACTGCCCGCACAACGCCGAGAAGCCGTAGCAGCCGGCCATGGACGCGAGCAGCGAGATGATGGTCCAGACCGTGTCGTCGATTCCGGCATTCGGCTTGGTCGCCAAAAGCGACCCGGCTGCCGAGAAGCAGATCCCGGCGAAGGCGATGATCGTTATGAGGATCGCCGCCTGGAGGCACACGCCGGCGAACTTCTTGAAGTACCCGATGCCCGACGGCCTGGTCTCGCGCGTCGTGAGCATCACGAGCGGGAAGCCGGCGAAGGCCGTCATCAGGTAGATCTCGAACATGCGGGTGATGGTGAGCGTGAGGACCTTGATCAGGCACAGGCCGGTCGAGACGAGGATGACCAGCGCCACGAGCGCGTAGCCGACCGACCACGCGAACTGGCTGTACCTGATCTCCATCATGGAGAGCATGAAGGAGTTGAAGCCCACGCCGCCGATCTGTCCGGCAGCAAGCGTGTCGGAGACCTTGTTGGCGACCCATAGGAAGACCTCGTACACGCCGCCGCACAGCTGCACGGTATGGCTGATGAGGACCATGACCAGCGAGAACTTGACGATGATCCAGACGTAGTTGCCGGCCATCGAGAAGTGGTCGCCGCGGTTGGTCGAGACCTCCTTGGAGAACTCGAGCAGGGCCCACACGCACGCGAGGCCCAAAAAGCCCACGCATATCGGCTGGATCACCTTGACCGAGACGTCCGCGGCCGCCGAGTACATCTTGGCGAAATCCGACCCCTTGCCGGTGAAGTCGAGCTTGAGCAGTCCCGACGACGAGATGCACTGAAGCATCGCCTCGCCGCAGTCGACGCAGAAGCTCGCGATGCCCTCGGCGGTGCTGTAGACGAAATAGGAGACCCAGGGCCCTGCGTTTACGACATCGAAGCCCGGATACTCCCCGCAGGCGCCCATCATGAGGTCGTCGTCGGTCCACATGGTGTTCGTGGTGATGCTGGAGTCTTTCTTGCGGTCCTTGATCGCCTGGTGGTAGTCGTCCTTGTATTTCGCCTCGAAGCTCTCCTTGGAGGTCTCAACGGCCAGGGCCGGCGATGGGCAGGCCAGTGCGGCCAGGGCCGACGCGACGAGCGCGAGCGCCAGCACGGCCGCGAGCGCGGCGCGCCCGGCGGCCGCCGGCCCGCCCGCGCGCCTGATATTTCCCGTTAGAGCAGTCATATGGAGTTCCCTCCGTCGTCCCTACATCGAGGGGAAGGTGAGGTAGCTGCCTCCGACCAGGCCGATTGCGGCCATTGCGCCGCCCAGCGCGATGACCCAGACCGCGCCCTCCTGGGCCTGCGCGTCGTGGGCCTTGCCGCCGGAGACCCAGCGGAAGACGCCCACGGCGGCGGTGATTCCGCCGACGAAGGTGAGGATCTGCCAGAGGTAGTTCAGGAGCTGGTTGAAGAAAGCCATGTTGGGTTTTTCCCTTCTGTTGTCGCGGCGCCGCCCGTATGGCGTTGGCGCCCTGTTGACCCGCCGCGGCGGGTGAGATATGACGACCGGCGGGGTCTCCCCCGCCGGGGGTCTCCTACATGAAGAACTCGGGGTCGAAAAAGGCGCGCGCCTCCTCGATGCGCCAGCGCATCTCCTCGATCTCGGCGCGGTGCGCGCGCTCGCGCTCGCACTTGCGGTCCCAGTTCCAGTCGTCCAGGTTGAACTCGCCGACCTCGCGCAGCTCGTGGT
>NZ_DBFEGU010000320.1:0-9155 GCF_048329335.1 Eggerthella sp.
CGTTGTTGCCCGCGTTGTCGCTTGAGCAGCCGGCAACGGCGAACAGCGCCAGCACCAGAGCGGCAAGCACGCCGATCATCGACCATTTCGCAGTCTTCGTCATAACAGCCTCGCTTTCTTCGTTGGATTCAAGACGCGTTCTGCCTCATCCTAGCCACGCGCACGCACGAAGAGGCCGGGCATGCCCGCTTGTAATCGCCCCGCAATGCGGGCGAATGTTTCACGTGAAACATCGACGAGGCTGAATGCCGTTGAACACGGAGAGACGACCTGCCGATAGAGGCTGTGCAGCAAATCGCAGCGGTTCTGCAAGTTTTTCGACTTTGTGGCAGAATGACTTTCGCGGCCGATCGTCCCACCAGGCCTTTTGACCCAGAGGCTCGAAAGCTTTCCGCAGGCTTTTCCTTAAGGCGGAAGAAACCCCTGATCGCAACGATCCGAACTTGCCACGAAGTCGAAAAACTTGCAGAACCGCTGCGAAAAACGACGCTGCCTGCGATCCGACAAGTCAGCTGGTCGCGGAACAGCTTCGCCTACGGTTCCCGGAAGAATTCAAGACTGGCCGATTCCGCAGAAAGCGCGCCGAGCTCCTTATACGGTGCACGACGAACATGCGGCGTTCGTTCGACAAACTAACCATTTATGCAGTTCAAACACCTATTTCGCGCACTATTCCCAAAAAGTCTGAAAAAGTCGTTGACAGCATGGGGCAATACCGGCATAATAACTTTTGCTGTTTCGACGTGCGCCGTTACCTCAGCTGGATAGAGGGACTGACTACGAATCAGTACGTCGGGGGTTCGAATCCCTCACGGCGCACCATTTCAGCTTCTAATTCCGCAACGACTGGCAGCAGCACGTGCGGATTTTTTATTGGTCAGGGAAAGGAACGTACTTGAAGGTTCGAAAATCGAAGCCTCACAGTAAGTAGTTCTTCCTTCGTCTTCCCTTACGTCGGCAGTCGAAGGAACGACTGCGGCGGCTCATGGCTTAACACACATTTTGCATTGCGCGCGACGCGCGCGTCTTTGCACACGGTATCATGAGGTGTACGGCCATGGGCATGACAGTAAGGGATACCACCATGCTCTACCTCTCTCAAATGATGGGGAAACCCGTCGTGGACACCCAGGGCGAGAAGATCGGCACCATCTCCGACCTCGCCATCTCCACCGGCGAAGTGTTCCCGCGCATCACCAGCCTGGCCTTCCAGGGGCCCGGCAAGGTTCCGTTCATGATCTCGTGGCGCAAGTACGTCGACACGTTCGACGAGGACGGAATCACCCTCAACGCCGAGGCGCACGACATCCGCTTCAGCTATCTGCAACCTGACGAAGTTCTGCTGGCGCGCGACCTGCTGAACCGTCAGATCGTGGATACGCAAGGCCTGAAAGTGGTGCGCGTCAACGACCTCAAGCTGTCCGTTTCGGGCTCGCAGCTGCGCCTGCTGGGCGCCGAAGTGGGCGTGCGCGGCATCCTGCGCGGGCTGGCCTCCTGGCTGGAGCGCGCCGTGGTGGCCGTGGCGAAGGTGTTCGGCAAGAAGATCGACGAGCAGATCATCGCCTGGAACTACATGGACCTGCTCGATCGCGACCTGTCCGAAGTGCAGCTGTCCGTCACGCACAAGCGCCTGGACGAGCTGCACCCCGCCGACGTGGCCGACATCCTGGAGCAACTGGACCCCCAGCAGCGCGCCAACGTGTTCCAGCATCTGGACGATGCGCAGGCCACCGAGGCCATCTCCGAGATGGACGACGAGTACCAGGCCGACTTCATCGAAGACCTCGACGACGCCCGCGCCGCCGGCCTCTTGGGCGACATGGACCCGGACGACGCGGCCGACATCGTGCGCGACCTGTCGTACGAGAAGGCCGAGACGCTGCTGCGCCTCATGGGCGTGGAGGACGCCACCGAGATCCGCCGCCTGCTGGGCTACAAGGACGGCACGGCCGGCGGCATGATGACCACGCAGTTCGTGGCCGTGAAGGCCGACAACACCGTGGGCGAGACCATCGAGGTGCTGCGCGAGCTGGACGACGACCACCCCACCGTGCATTACGTGTACGTGCTGAACGACTACGACGAGTTCGTGGGCGTGCTGAGCTTGCGCACCCTCGTGCTCACCGACGACGCGCGGCCCGTGCGCGACGTGATGTTCGACGACGTGATCTCCGCGACGCCGGACGAGACCGAGGAGGACGTGGCGGCCGACATCTTCAAGTACGAGCTGCCCGCCATGCCCGTGGTGGACGAGCACGGCGTGCTGCTGGGCATCGTCACGGTCGACGACGCGTGGGACGCCATCGAAGAGGACGTGAGCGGCGACAAGACGAAGGCTACCCTGCTCAAGGTGCTGGGCGGCCTCGTGGCGTCCATCCTGTTCCTGGCGCTGTACACGCTGGTGCTGCTGCAGATCATCGGCTACGCCGGGAGGTAGCGCCATGATGATGAAGAAGAACGAGAAGCTCGAAGTGCGCGACGTCGCCGTCGACGCGATCGAGTCGACCGAGCTCGTCGAAGCTCCCGAGAAGAAGCAGCCCAAAAAGATCTGGCTGCTGCTGGCAGCGCTGGGTCCTGGCATCGTCACGGCCATGGCCGGCAACGACGCGGGCGGCATCTCCACCTACTCCACCGTGGGCGCGAAGTTCGGCTTCGCCACGCTGTGGGTCATCCCCATCATGTGCGTGCTGCTGATCGTGGTGGAGATGACGGCCGCGCGCATGGGCGCCGTCACCGGCAAGGGCTTCGCCGCGCTCATCCGCGAGCGCTTCGGCATCCGCCTGACCGCGCTGGCCATGCTGGCGCTGCTCATCGGCAACGTGGCCACCACGTTCTCCGAGTTCGCCGGCATCGCCAGCGGCATGGAGATGTTCGGCGTGTCGAAGTACCTGGCTGTGCCCGTGGCCGCCGTGGCCGTGTGGCTTCTGGTGGTGGGCGGCAGCTACAAGCGCGTGGAGAAGGTGTTCCTCATCCTGTCGCTGGTGTTCGTCACCTACATCGTGGCGGCGTTCATGGCCGAACCGAACTGGGAAGAGGCTCTGACCAGCACCGTCGTGCCGCGCATCGTGAACGACCAGAGCTTCGTGTCGCTGGTCATCGCGATGATCGGCACCACCATCGCGCCGTGGATGATGTTCTTCAACCAGAGCAACGTGGTGGAAAAGGGCGTGTCGGTGAAGGATCTGTTCTCGCAGAAGGTGGACGTGATCGCCGGCACCATCGCCGCGTGCCTCGTGGCCTGGTTCATCATCGTGACCACGGGATCGGTGCTGTTCCCGCAGGGGATCGAGATCGAATCGGCCGCCGACGCGGCGCGCGCGCTGGCACCGTTCGCCGGGCACTACGCCGAAGCGCTGTTCGCCATCGGACTGATCGCCGCGTCGTTCTTGGCGGCCTGCGTGCTGCCGTTGACCACGGCGTTCGTCATCTGCGAGGCCTTCGGCTGGGAGGCGGGCGTTTCGTTCAAGTGGAAAGAGGCGCCGCTGTTCAAGAGCATCTTCACGTTCGTGATCGCGTTCTCGGCCGTGGTGGTGCTGGTGCCGAACATCGACCTCATGGGCGTGATGCTGACCGCCCAGTTCGTGAACGGCCTGGTGCTGCCGGTGCTGCTGGTGTTCATGGCCATCATCGCCGCGGACAAGCGGGTTATGGGCGCGTACCGTTCGCGCATCGTGTCGCGCGTGCTGATCTGGGTCACCGTGGGCATCGTCACCGTGCTCACCGCCGTGCTGCTGGTGATGCAGGTGCTGGGCATCTAGACGCCTCGGCGGCGGCGCGGCGAAAAGAGCGCAGCCGCCGGGCTGCGTCGACGCTACTTGACGGCGTCGAGCAGGCGGCGGCTTTCTTCCTGCAGTCGTTCGGCCAAAAACGTGCGGCTGTTGTCGCCGTTGCGGGCGCAGTCGAGCAGCATCTGCACCGTCAAGCTGGACAGATAGGCGTCCATGCTCTCTTCGATGAGATCGTAGACCTGCTTGATCTCCTGCACCATCGCGCCGCCCTTGCGCGCATCGCGCTTCGCGCGCGTGGACTGCTTCGCATCGTCGTCGAGCGCTTCCATGATCTCCAGCACGTTCGTGTCGGCCGGATCCTTCGCCAGGCGATAGCCGCCGTGCTTGCCCGGACGGGCCTCGATGATGCCTGCGTTGCGCAACAGCTGCGCCAGCTGGATGAGGTAGTCGCGCGGAATGGACATGTCCTCCGCGATATCTTTCGAGGAGCAGGTGGTACCTTGCGCAGCCAAGTACAAGATGGCGCGCATACCGTAATCGGTGGATGCCTTGAGTTGCACTGCTGTCTCCTTACTCTATGTCGCCCGGCATGCATGATGCCTGGTGAGCGACCTACTTATATATGCTTGGTAGTCAATTTCTCCTTAGAAAACAACAAACGACGCATACGCAGCGTCGTTTGAGGTGGTGCACCCCTTGCGACTGCGAGGGAGAGCTATCTAAGGTGGTCCGAGTGTACCCAATGCAAAACGATTATAGCAAGGTCAATGATGGGTTTGCAGGTCAAATCGAATGGAAACGGTTACGTTTGCGCTAACTCCCCACACCTCCGCCATTATCGTGCAACGGCGCCGTTACGTCGATGCTATACTGCGGTCTATGGAGACGAAAAAACAACTGCGCTCGCGCGTGCTGGCACGTCGCGATGCGCTGCCGGAAGAGGTGCGTGCGCGCAAGAGCGCGGCGATATGCGCGCGGTTGGAGCAGGTGCTGGCGGAAGCGCTGGCGGGCGCGGAAGGTGCGGGGACGGCGCAGGTTTCGGCCGAGGGGACGTCGCGCGCGGATGCGACGGGCGGGAGCGCGGTTCCCACTGTGGCCGTGTTCGCGTCGATGCGCAGTGAGGTGGACACGCGGCCGTTCGTCGAGGCGGCGTACGCGCACGGTTGGGACGTGTGCTTCCCCTGCATGGTGCGCGAGGAGCCTGCAGCGGGCGGGTCGCGGGCGGCGGGTCGCGCGGGCGCGGACGAAGCAGGCGGGTCGCCGGTGCCGAGCGAGCCGCGGGCGGGAGACGTGCCGCGAATGCCGAGCGGGTCGCGGGCTGCAGGCGAGGCGAGCGGACGGCGGGCAGCGGGCGAAACCGGCGGCACGAGCGGGTCGCCCCAGATGCGATTCTACCGCGTGGCGCGCGAGCAGCTGGACGCGGCCGCAGCGGGGTTCCTTGGCGCGCCCCTGCGCTGCCTTGCCTGCGAAGCGCTGGAGCGCGACGGGTTCCAGGCCGTCGATCCCGAGGAGCTCGACGCCGTGGTGGTGCCGCTGGTCGCCTTCGACGATGCCGGACGGCGCCTGGGCTACGGCGGCGGCAACTACGACCAGCTGCTCCCCCGCTTGCGCGCCGATGCCGCCGTGGTCGGCATCGCCTTCGACGAGCAGCGCGTGAAAACCGTCCCCTGCGAGCCCCACGACATCGCCCTGCCCCGCGTAGTGAGCGGGTAGCGCGCCCATCGCCCTAACCTCGCACGGCGAAACTGGGCGCAGGCGCCGCAGCGCGCAGATCGACGCGGAAGCGCTCGATCAAGGAAGCGCAATTTGCAGTGGGCACGAAAACGCCTGGCGCGCTTCTTCCGCAGCCCGAATGTTTCACGTGAAACATTCGTTCGCTTCAATGTCCGACAGGGTCGCATGATCGCGGCGGTGCGAGCAGCGAGTGTTTCACGTGAAACATCTGTGCGGTTCTGCTCGGCTTCGCAGAGCGCGGCGGGCGCGGGTGCGTTATAGTGGGGCGCGACTGTTTCGCAAGCAAAGGGGAAACGATGAACGCGCACGCATCTGACAAAACGCGAATCCTCGCCCTCGCGGCGGTGGCCACGCTCGGGTTCGGCCTGCTGCAGGGCGCGCGGCTGCTCGACCTCAACACGGGGCCCTACAGCCCCAGCCCCTACGCCCTGGTAGGCCTCGCGGCCGACGGGCTCACGTTCCTCGTCGTCGCCGTCCTCTCCTACCTCGGGCGCATCGACCGGGCGAAGCCGCTGTTCGTCGCGGCCGTCGTCGTCAGCTCGATCTACGCCGTGCTCGTTGCGTCGGGCAACACAAACGATATCGCGCTTATCGCCATGCAGGTGACGGCGGGCATGGGCTGGTCGCTGTCCATCCTCTGCTGGATGGAAGTGTTCACCAGCTACCGGCCGCGGCTCTCGCTTCCCCTGATCGCCGTCGCGTACCTCATTGATACGCTGCTTCCGCCGCTGACCAGTTCGCTGTTCCCAGGCGGGCGCAGCATCATGCTGCTGGCGTCGTTCGTCCTGTCCACCGCCGCGCTGCTGTGGTGCCTGCGCAACAACGCGTTCGTCGCCCAGCAGATGAAGGAATCCGTCGCACCCGCAACCTCCATGGCCGAGGCGCTTTCGCGCACGAAGCGCGCGGTCGCAGGGACGTTCGCGTTCTCGCTGATCTGCGGGTTCGTGATAGAGCTCGACATCCACAACAACCTGCAGTACGCGCAGACCGACCTCACCGGCCTGTTCGGGATCATCGCGGCCGTGGCCATGCTGGCCGTGCTGCTGGTGGCGAAGCCGCGCAAGGCGAACATCGACTACATCACGCCCATCACCGCGTTGTGCCTGGTCACCATCTTGCTGTACCGCAGCCTCAACGTCGCCGACGGGCACGTGGCCGGATCGCTGATGACCGCGTTCCTCATCTCGTTCTACGTGCTGCTGTGGCTCATGTTCATCAGCGAGGCGAACGAGCGGAAGCTGCCGGCGTTCTTCCTGCTGGGCTTGGCCTTGGGCGTCGCGAGGCTGTCGGTGGCGCTGGGGCGCTTCGCGGCGCAGACGCTGTTGGAGCAAACCGGCGTCGATCCGCAGCTCGCGCTCGTCGGCTCGGTGTGGCTGCTGGTGGCCACGCTGGCGCTCATGTTCTGCAGCTACCTTCGCTATGCGTCGAAGCGGGATGCGGTCGGCGATGCGAGCGCCCCCGAGGAAGCGGCGGCCGTCCCGCTGGCGCACCTGTCGGCAGGCGATGCGCTCGTGCAGATGAAGGGCACCTACGAGCTGACGAACCGCGAGTTCGAAGTGATCGAGGAGTTTGCGGCGGGACGCAGCGCCCGGGCCATCGCCGAGCGTTTCACGCTGTCGGAGCACACGGTGAAAACCCACCTGCGCCACGCTTACGCGAAGATGGACGTGCACTCGCGCCAGGAATTGCTCGACCTCATAGAGGAGACGAGCGCCGCCAAGAAGAGTTAGCCCTTTTCGTTGGCAACCCCATCGGGGAGGGGGTGACGCCGTCGCGAGGGCAAAGCCCGCAACGAATCCGTAATCGAACGAATGTTTCACGTGAAACATTCGTCGCGCTCGGTGCCGCGACAAGCGCGTGCGGATCTCTATCGTCCTATGGGACGATAGAGCGGGGATTTTCGACGCATGCTTGACGGCGGGCAAACGCAAGCGCAGGCCGGGGAGGGGGTCCGGCCTGCGCGCGAGGGAAGATCGGGTCGTTACGCCGTGGCCAGCGCCGCTCCCGTCAGACGACCCATGGTGAGGGCGCTGGAGTTGGAGCAGTGGCGCACAAAGCTGCGGTTGTACATGAAGCGGTGCGTGGCCTCGCCAACCGCGAACAGGCCGGGGATGACGCTGCCGTTTTCGCCGAGCGCTTGGCACGATGCGTCGGTTTTCACGCCGCCCATCGTGGCCACATAGGACGGCACGAACTTCACCAGGTAGAACGGGCCGTCGCCGTACGCCGCCAGCATGTCGGCCTTCTTGCCGAACGCCTCGTCCGCACCCGCAGCTGCCGCCTGCTGGTACGCCTCGAACGTCGCCGCAAGCTGGGGCGCGCCGGCCGCGTCGGCCAGCTCCTCGATCGAAACGCCCTTCAGCACGTCGCCCGTGGACAGGCCCTTCTCGATGACTGCGACCACCTCGGCGTTCGAGCTGTCGAACAGCACGTAGTACGGCCCCGCCTGGTTGTCGGTCATGGACGTGGCCAGCGCCGTCACCGGAGCCGCCTCGTTCACGAAGCGCGCGCCCGTGGAGTCCACCAGCATCTTCGACGACGTGGCAGCACCTTCCATGCCGGTGTCGCACAGCTTCTTGAAGCCCGCGTCGGCCTTCGTCAGCGTGCGCGTGGGCATGATGACGTTCGGGATGACCCACGGATCCTCGTACAGCGCGGCGCCAATGGCGGAGGCCATGGTCATGCCGTCGCCCGTGTTCATAGCGTTGCCCAGGTACTGGAAGCCCATCTCGTTGATGGCGGGCACCAGCTGGTCGCAGTACTCCGCGCTGCCGCCGAAACCGCCGGTGGCCAGCACCACGGCCTTCGCACGCAGCTCTTGGACGCCGTCAGGCCCCTCGACCTTCACGCCCACCACGGCGTCACCGTCCATGATCAGCTCTTTCGCCTCGGTGGACAGCATCGTCCGCACGCCCAAGCGCTCGAATTCGGCCGCGAACGCGTTCGCCAGCTGGACGCCCGCTTCCGTCGCGGGGTCGGCGCTGACGTCGGGCTTCACCGTGTCGGTGCCCACCATCTCCTTGGTAAACGACTTCTCGAACGTGATGCCCAGCTGCTCCACCCACGCGATGGTGGCGCAGCTTTCCTCCATCATGCGCTGCATGCGGCTATAGTCGGGATACGGCGCGTCCACCTTGCCGATCTCGGTGAGGTTGCGGTAACGGCTGACGAACTGGTCCATGGTGTCGGGCGTCTCGGGTTCGAAGCACCACTCGTCCTTATTCTCTGGAACCTGGGCGATGGACACGTTACCCTTCGAGGTGAGGAAGGTGGACGTGAGAAACGGCGCCTTGTCGACCAGCAGCACGCTCGCGCCGTTCTGCGCCGCGGAGATCGAACAGGCCGAGCCGGCCAGACCCGAACCGATGACGATGATATCGGCTTGCACGGACTCGGTTGCGCCCGACGCGCCGTCCTGTTTCTTGGACTCGGGCTTCGGGCTGCATCCGGTCAGCGCGAGCGACCCGCCCAGCACCATAGCCCCCATGACGAACTGCCTTCTGGTGAACGTGCTCCCCATTGCTCTCTCCTCTCGTAGACAGGCGGCCGAGCCGCCTCGAACGCTGCGCACTATACGACGGAGGAAGGAGCGCACCATCGCACGAAAGGATGTAACTTCCAATCGCACGAAACGAGCTATGGGCGTTTGAACTGGGAATATGCGTTGAACGGTACGGATGTTTCACGTGAAAC
>NZ_DBFEGU010000321.1:0-2235 GCF_048329335.1 Eggerthella sp.
CATCCCGGCCATCCCGCTGGTTCTGGACGAAAACCGGAAATTCAACGAGGCGGGCCAGCGCACGCTGATCCGGTATTATCTGGACGCTGGGGTGGGCGGGCTGGCAGTGGCGGTGCACACCACGCAGTTCGAGATCCGCAAACCGGAGGTGGGCCTGTTCGAGCCGGTCCTGCGTGTGACGAAAGAGGAGATGGACGCATACGAGGCGCGCACGGGGAAAACGCTGGTGCGCGTGGCGGGCGCGTGCGGTGAAGCGGAGCAGGCGTGCGCGGAGGCGCGCACGGCAAAGGCGCTGGGGTTCGACGCGGTATTGCTGAGCCCGGGCGGGCTGGCGCACCGGACGGAGGAGGAGCTGGTGGAGCGCACCCATGCGGTGGCGGCAGAGATGCCCGTGATCGGGTTTTACTTGCAGACGGCCTGCGGCGGGCGGCGGCTGTCGTATGAATACTGGAAGGCCGTGGCGGACACGCCGGGCGTGGTGGCCATCAAATGCGCTTCGTTCAACCGGTACCAGAGCATCGACCTGGTGCGGGGCGTGGCGTACAGCGCGCGGCGGGAGGAAATTGCGCTGTACACGGGCAACGACGACAACATCGTGGCGGACCTTTTGACGCCGTACCGGTTCCCGGTGGACGGCAAAGAGGTGGAGCTGCGGTTCGTGGGGGGCCTGCTGGGGCACTGGTCGGTGTGGACGCACAGCGTTGTGAAGCTGTACGAAGAGCTGCGGGAATACCGGGACGGCCGCGACATCCCGGCGGAGCTTCTGGCGCGGGGCGCGGCGGTCACAGACTGCAACGGCGTGTTCTTCGACGTGGCGCACAACTTTGCCGGATGCATCCCGGGGGTCCATGAGGTGCTGCGGCGTCAGGGCCTGATGGCGGGCACGTGGTGCCTGGACCCGGACGAGACCCTCAGCGAGGGACAGGAGCAGGAGATAAGCCGCGTGTATGAGATGTACCCTCATCTCAACGACGACGCGTTCGTTGCGCAGAATCTTGAAACATGGAAAGCGTGAGCGGACTATGAACACAATGACAGACGCGCTCAAGCGCGCGGCGTGCGCCGCCATCGACGCACAGGCACAGCGCCTCACCGCTTTCGGGCGGGATATCCTTGCCCATCCGGAGCTGGGCTATAAGGAAACGCGCACGGCCGGAAAGGTGCTGGAGGCCTTTGCCTCGCTGGGTCTGACGGACGTTACGCGGCCCGCGCGCACAGGCGTGAAAGGCTGGCTTTGGCGCGGCGCGGGGCCGCGGGTGGCCGTTATCGGGGAGCTGGACGCGGTGCTCAGCCCCGGCCATCCGTTTGCGGACAAAGCCACAGGCGCGGCCCACGCCTGCGGGCACAACGCCCAGCTTGCCTCCATGCTGGGCTGCGCTGTGGGCCTGCGGGCCGTGGCGGACAGCCTTGCGGGCAGCGTATGCCTGCTGGCGGCGCCCGCGGAGGAATACGTTGAGATCGGCTGGCGGGCCGGGCTGAGGCGCGCGGGCGAAGTACAGTATCTCGGCGGTAAGCAGCAGCTCATCGCGGAAGGCGCTTTTGACGATATCGACATGGCCATGATGGTGCACAGCGAAACAGACGCCCCGCAGCCTCGCGCGGTGGTTGCAGGCGCGGCGGGCGGCTTTATCGGCAAGGAGCTGCGGTTTCTCGGCAAAGAGGCACACGCGGGCGGCGCGCCCTGGGAAGGCGTCAACGCGCTGAACGCGGCATCCCTTGCCATCGCGGCCATCCACGCCAACCGTGAGACTTTCCGCGACGAGGACCATGTGCGTGTGCATCCTATCATTACAAAGGGCGGGGACCTGGTGAACCCCGTGCCCGCAGATGTGCGCATGGAGAGCTACGTGCGGGCCGCCAGCGTGCAGGCCATGCGCACCGCCAACGCCAAAGTGAACCGTGCGGCCCGGGGCGCCGCTTACGCCGTAGGCGCGCGGGTGGAGATCGACGATATGCCGGGTTATCTGCCGCTGGCGCAGAACGCGGCGCTTTCCGAACTGTTCGCGGCCAACGTCCCGGTTTGCGCGCCCGGGCTTGCCGTGGAACGCGGTCTGCCCTTCTGCGGCAGCACGGATATGGGCGACGTGTCCTACCTGCTGCCCGTTATCCAGCCGACGGTGAGCGGCTTTTCCGGCGCGGCGCACAGCAGGGACTTTGCCGTCGCCGATGAAGCGCTCGCCTATCTGGCGCCCGCCAAGCTGATGGCCGCGACGGTCATCGACCTGCTGGCCGGCG
>NZ_DBFEGU010000322.1:0-8941 GCF_048329335.1 Eggerthella sp.
GTCGTGCTTCTCGGTCAGGTCGAGCTCGCCGCAGTACGCGTCGGCGTGGGTGGCCTCGTTGGCCGTCTTGAGCTGGCCTACCAGTAGCACGTCTCCAATAATCACGATGATCAGCGGCGCGATGATGTTGATGAGGATGCCCTCGATATCAAAGGCGAGGTAATCCGGATCGAAGGCGTTCTCGCCCATAAAGAGAATCTGGGAGAGGACAAATCCGATCACAAAGAACAGCACCGAGGCGATGGCGAGCTTGGGCTTGGAGCAGGGGAGCTCGCCGACCAAGCGGCCGGTCTGGCCGTTCATGGCAAACAGGTAGCTCTTGCCGTTCCACGAGGTGGAGAGCATCCAGACGGGGAACAGGGCGTAGTCGCTGTCTTCCCAGGTGTAGTCGAGCTGCTTGCTTTCGACCGTGGCATCGTCGTATTCGTCGACGACAGTCTCGCGCAGGGCCGAGATCGTGCTTTCTTCCATACGGCGCTCGGCACGCGCCTTGCAGGTCTCGCAGTCCTCGTCGTAACGGTTGGCGATGTAGCCGGGCATATATGCGACCGAGAACGGACGCAGCGCGTCGTAGTCAAACGGCTCGATGGCGTCCATGTGGCCGTCGGGCATCTTGGACGATCCGTCGACGGGCACGCGCTTAAACGAGATATTGCCCTTGCGATAGGCATCGTAGTGGTCGGTGGTCGTGACGGTGCGGTCGGATTCCTCGGTCACGGTCTCATTGGTCGCGTCAAAGTACACTTCGCCGTCAACGCGGGCGCCGTAGAGCCAAAACGGCACGTAGACACCTTGGACCTCGTCGATGTGGTTACCGGTGACAAAGCTCTTGGGCAGCAAGATTTTGCCCTTGTAGTGTTCCTTGAGTGCGGCCGTGACGTCGTCGCGCCCGAGCTTAAACGGAATCACCAGGTCGGGCGAGAAGTCGCCAGAGAGCTGGCCGGGCGCCACGGCGGAGTTACCGCAGTACGGGCAGGTGGTGACGGCGACGGTGCCGTCGGACACGAGCTCGGCGCCGCACGACGAGCAGATGTAGCCGGCGTTTTGGGCGAGCTCCTGCACTGCGTCGTCGGCAGCAGGTTTGGGAGCTGCGGCTGCGGCATCGGCTTTGGCATCTGCCTTGTCCTGGCGCTCGCGATAGAGTGCCTCGACTTCTTCGACTTCAAAACGCGAATCGCAGTAGTCGCAGACGAGCTTTTGCTCGGCGCTGGCAAAATGCAGGGGACCACCGCAGGCAGGGCACTGATAGTTAACGCTCTCGAAGGCCATGATCGGTCCTTTCCGTGCCGGAGGCTATGCGCCGATGGCGCCGCCGCAGTATTCGCAGCGCCCACTGGCATCGGGAATGGTGGTGGCTCCGCAGAAGGGGCAGGTCACCGCGGTCTTGGGGGCCTTGGCGGCCACGACGCTGTCGCGCGTCTCCTGGCGCAGCTGCACCAGCGCGTCGCGGACCTCGGTTGCCTGGCGCTTGGCCTCGCGGTATTCGATGGAGCCGCGCTGATCGATGGTGGAGTCGTTTACGCGCAGGTTGATCTCGGTAAAGTACGGCGTGTTGACGTGAATGGTCAGATTAAAGTCGTAATCCAGGTCGTAGCGCGGCGGGTTGTAGCTCTCGCGCTCGCCGTCCTTGGTCTCGCGATAGATTTCGGTGCGATGCTCGTCGATATCCATATCGCAGCCGAGTACCTGCGAGAACTCGATGATGTCGGGATTGGCGTCGCGCCAGCGGCTCTGCGAGGTAATGATCAGCAGGCCCGCGTCCTCGTCGAGCATGATGTTGGTGCGCCCGGCAGAAAGCGTGCGCGTGGGGTTGAACGACGCCAGGCGCTCGGCATTGGCCTCGCGGTAGGCGAGCTGCTCGCGGATATCGTCCGCGGTGCTGGAGCGATAGCCGTGAAAGTAGGGGGAGAGCTTGCCGGCGCACTCTTTGCACAGGTAGCCTTCATTGATTTTTGTCTTACCTAGAAGTCCCAGCTCGGTGCCGCAAATCGCGCACTCTTTCTTCTCGAACATCTTGTCAAAGAAGCCCATGGCTGCCTCCCATCAACTGGTAGCGTGTGTCACTTTTGATGATGGGGGAGTGCGCAGCCTTTCACGATACCCAGACGGCTCAACGAGTCTCCACAACTGGGACACATGGCCCATTTTTTGACTAGACATTGGGGACGTACTTAAATGAGTGAAACTACTCATTTAAGTACGTCCCCAATGAGTGCCACAGAATGAGAGTGGATAATCTCCCGTTTTTGGCCTGTGTGCAGGCTCAAAGTGGGAGATTATCCACTCTCGTCATTTGGGTGTCCAAAAATCCTCGCTCGTTTGGCGCCTGGGGACACTCTTTGTCGAATGTGGGCGTCGCCCTTGCTATGCCACAGTCACGGCGACCTGGGTGTAGCGGGTGCAGGGGCGCTCGGCGCGCGTCTGCACGGTGAGGGTGAGCACAAAGCGGTCGCCGGGTCGTGCGTCGGCGGGCACGATGAAAGTGGCATCCTCCGTGCATTCTTGCCACAGCGACAGATCCTGGACGCCTGCATAGCTCGACGGGTCTACGGCGACATCCCAATGCGCATCGAAGCCCCTGCCGTCGGGGTCGACGATGGTCGCCGCAAGGTCGATGCGCTCGCCGGCTGCGGCGCTGCGGTCGGCCGTGACCTCGACAACATGCGCCGGATGCGAGCAGATGGCCGGATCATGGGCGCACCATTGCGCGCGGGCGGCAAAGTCTTCCTGATAGGCACGCAGATAGGGATTGAGATTGTCGTCTGAGGGCGTGCCGAGGGCGGCAAAACCGGTGGGCGCGTTCGCATCGGGGTGTCCATCAAGAAACATGCGGCCCAGCAGCGTATCGAAGTCGCGGTCGTCGATACCGCGCAGGCCAAACGGAAGCAGCGGAATATAGGTCATGCTGTCGCCTTCGGCCATAAAGTCGCCGCGCTCAAACTGTACCGCGGGCATGCCTTCCAGGCCCCAATCCAGACGGGCATGCTTGCCAAACTGAAAGCGCTCGGGCTCGTTTTCGTAGACCTTACCATCGCCATAGAGCATATAGCGTGCCATGAGGGGTCCGTTGTCCTGCGTGAGATTCCGCTCAGGCCAAGGAGCCTTAAACAGCGGCAGCGTATCGGGCTGAGCTGTTTTGGCGTCGAAATAGTTGCCATACATATAGGGCGTACGCCAAAAGATGAGCTCGGGAAAGAGCTCGCGCCCATGGTCGAGCCACGAGTTATCCTGCCCTACGCCGTCCGCGACGCCCATCACGCGCACCTTCTGATAGACCCGCTGCTGTACGGCGGGCCACTCGGGCGTGGCACGATAACGTTCGGCAATGCTCATGAGGGCACGAACGATAGTATTCATGCCACCCCAGCTGAGCAACCATAACGTACGCGGATCATCATCTAAAATCGCCTGCGCAATTACGCGAGACCCCTCGGTTTCCTCAGTCACATCACCCTCAAAGGCAACATTTCCCACAAAGGTGCGCTCGATCATCTGGGCGGGCGTGGGAAACGGCGGCTCACCGGCAGCGGCCGCATTTGCCTGCAACTGCGGCCAAGCCTGGGCGTATTCATTGCTCCAAAGACTTTCGATCCAATGCTCGGGAAACGGACGATACTCACGAAGCTCGCCGGCTAGCGGATCGGGCTCATGAGGCACAACATCCCAGGTATAAGAGCGACGCCCTTTGGTCCGCCAATGCGAATTCACCTCGCCGAGCGTATGAACCCCATCCCCAAGAAAGTGATACTGCGAAGCCGTATACACCACAGCCTGAACATCAAGCAAGTTGAGATACAGAGCCAAATGAACAAGCGAGTTCATATCATCGACTTCCATATCAGTGGTAACAATCACTCGAGTCAACTTCTGGGACATAGGAACAGCTCCAATCAAAATCAATTCAGCCAGTTACGCGCAAGGCAAGACGGGACCCACGCCCCATCGCCACCGACCCGGCGGCCCGCTAGAAGCGGCCGGCCAGGGTCACAGCAACGTCAACGCAGCGGGGACCGGGGTTTAGTCTTGCAAACATTCCGCAGGGGGCATGGGCAGGCGCAGCGCGAAGCGCAAAGCGCCAGCCCATGCATGCCCGAGGACGTTTGCAAGACTAAACCCCGGCCCCCGCGATGGGAGGGCTTAGCGGCCGACCCTGGCCGACCACTCCCAGCAGCCCACCGGCTCGCCGTCGATGAGTACGTTGCCCCCGTCGAAGTCTTGATAACACAGGTCGTTGAATTGGTGGATCCACACGCCGTGGTTGAACGTCTTTTTGGCCGAGCCGTCGGCTTCGCGATACACGCCGGTCAGGTCTTCGACATGGCTAAAGTAGGTGAGGTGCACGTTGGCGCCGGCATCGCGCAGGCGCGCCGTGAGCGGCAGCACGGTCTGTTGCGGTGACACAAGCTCGTCGCCCTTGGAGTGCGTAAACCACAGCGGCGTCTTGGCGAGCGCGGCCACGTCCTTGTCCGTGGCGTTGTACCACGGGGCGCAGCAGGGAAGGCCCGCGGCGAAGAAATCGGGGTAGTCGGCGCACAGGCGCAGGGTCATAAAGCCGCCGTTGGAAAGACCGGCGACCACGATGCGGTCGGTGTCGATGCGGTCGGCATGCTCGGTGACAAACTCGTCGATAAGCGCCTTGAGCACGGAGGAGTAGATGCTCTGGTTGGAGCGACCGAGTTGCTCGACGCCGTTGTCCATCCAAAACGTGGGCGACTGCGGCACGAGCACCCAGGCAAAGCCGCCAAAGTAGCGCTGGATCTGCGCCTGGCTAATGGCCGTCACGCGGTTGCCGATATAGGCGCGCGTAGCGCCTTCGCCTTGCGTGGCGCCCTTGCCCTCGCCGGCGCCGTGCAGATACACCACGAGCGGTGCCTTTTGGGGCACGACCGTCGCCTCGGGCGCAAAGGGGTTGAAGCATGCCGAGTCTTCGGCCTTAAAGCTGGGCTCAAAGAAGCCGTATTCAAGCGCGATGCCGTCGACGGCGGTCTTTTGCGTGGCGTTGCTCCAGCCTTTGAGCGCGGGGCAGATATCGCCACGGCAGGTGTCGAAGACCAGGCCGCAGGTGGGATCGTCGCCGTCGTTGCCGGGAAGAGCTGTGAGCTGCGTGATGCGCAGCTGGTCATCGAGCATGCGCGAGCCCATGACGCCGCCTTCGATGGTCTTGGTCAGGCGCTGTTCGGCGACCTCGAGCGCCACATGGGTGCCCACGGCGAGCTTACGTCCGTTCTCGTCGCACGGATATGCGGCGAGAATGTCGATGTAACCCACGGAGGGCGCGGCATGGTCGGCGCCGCGCTCCTTGCGCATCAGAACCTCGCCCGAGCGCTCGTGACGCTCTACATATATATGGAAGGTGTTCGCGTCGATGTCGTTGGCGCGCACGGTGCAGGGCAGGTCGAGTACGACCTTGCTGATCCAGGGGCCAAAGTCGCCCAAGGTGGTGACGGTTGCGTAGGTACACAATTTGAGCTCCATGAGCTGCCTCCCTTACGCCGCGAATGCCTGGCATCTGCGGCAATACAAACTAAACATGTTTAGTGTAATCTAGAATTGAAGAATAACCAGATGAACTCGGTAAACGGCAAAATTGAACACGTCGTGAGCTACTAAACATATGTTTACTAGCTTCTAGCAGGGATTCTGTTGATGAGTTAACAGATCGGTGAGGTGTTCATCAAAAAAAATCCCACGTAAATGGCTATATATCAATAGAAGGTCAAAGAGACCATTTCCCGCCATTCAAATACGTTCACCCCCGATTTCCTACCGTTCACCGGACTGTAGACGGCAAAATTGCCATAAATTCGGCGCTCCGTGTAAACTAAAGCCCGTAAACGTTCAGTAAACACCTTGTTTACAAAAGCGTATCCAAGGGTCCGGCAACCGTAAGGGGTTATAGTCACCGGGCCAAAGGCGTGCCTAAGCCCAAGGGGGCTGGCACACGAAGATATGGGGAGGGGTCCCATGGCAGTAGATAACAAGCAGATTGCCACCGATGTCCTCGAGCTCGTGGGCGGTGCGGAGAATGTTTCCGTCGCCACCAACTGCATGACGCGCCTGCGTCTGACGCTCAAAGACAACAACAAGGCCGACGTGGAGAAGATCAAGAAGGTCAAGGGTGTTCTGGGATGCCAGTTCGCCGGCAGCCAGCTCCAGGTCATCATCGGCCAGAACGTGCCCAAGGTGCTCGCCGAGTTCGTCGCCATCTCCGGCGTCAAGCAGGGTGCCGCCGTCGACGAGAACCTCGATGCTTCCAAGCAGAAGTTCGAGCTCAAGAACCTGCCGAACATCATCCTTGACTATCTGTCGGGCTCCATGACCCAGCTCATCCCGCTGCTCATGGCCGGCGGTCTGTTCCGTACCATCGCGGCCGTCCTCGGCCCCACCATGCTCGGTGTGCTCTCGGCCGACGACCCGACCTATACGTTCCTCTACACCACGCTGTACGAGGCCACGTTCACCTTTATCCCCATCTACCTGGGTTATGCCGCGGCTAAGAAGCTCGGCGCCAGCCCCGTGCTCGGCATGCTGCTCGGTGGCGCCCTCATGGCTCCTTCCGTGGTGAGCGTCGCCACCCAGGAGGGCGGCGGAATCATCTCCGTCTACGGCATCCAGATCGCCGCTGCCAACTATCAGCAGTCCGTCCTGCCGATCATCCTTTCGGTGCCCGTCCTCTACTTCATCGAGAAGTTCTTTAAGAAGGTCATGCCCGACGTGCTCTCCACGGTCTTCACGCCGTTCTGCACCATGATCGTCACCATCCCCATCGCCTTCATCGTTCTCGCCCCGATCGGCAACGAGATCGGTACGCTGATCGCTAACGCCCTCTTCGGCCTTGCTGACCTTGGCGGCATCGGTATCCTGATCGTCATGGCCGTCCTCGGTGCCTTCTGGCAGCTCTTCGTGGTCTGCGGCATGCACATGCCCGTCATCCTGCTCGCTCAGGTTCAGATCATCGCCGCCGGCTACGATCCCTTCGTCTTCGTTTCCACCAACTGCGCTATGGCCGCTGTCTGGGGCTGCGCCTTCGGTGCCTTCCTCAAGATGAAGAACCCCGACGAGAAGTCCCTTGCCATCGGTTACGTCATCTCCGCCATCGCCGGCGGCGTTACCGAGCCTGCGCTCTTCGGTATCCTCATGCGCTTCCGTCGCACCATGCTCGGCATGTTCATCGGCGGTGCCATCGGCGCTGTGTTCTCCGGCCTCATGGGTGTTAACTACTACCTCGCAGGCGGTGCGTCCAACTTCTTGGTCTTCACCAACTACCTGCAGGGTGGCCAGATGAACACCGTCTGGGCTATCGTTGGTATGGCAATCTCCTTTGTCATCGCCGCTGCCGTCGTCTTTGCCTGCGGCTTCTCCAAGGAGGAACTCGCCGAGATGGAGGCCTAAGGCCAAACCGTTCGGTCACATATGACCTCACCTACACGACAGGGCCCCGTCAGGCGTAAGCCCGGCGGGGCCCTTCTTGCAAGGTAGACTGATGGGGCGGACGGGATTCGCCCGCAAGGGTTTGCCAAGCGGCAGGGGCTTTCGCACGGGGTTACCGCGAAAGCCCCCGGCGGTTCGCAAATCCTTTATCAAACGAAAGGACATGCAGATGAGTTTGGGAAAGCTGACCGTCAACGGTCGCCAGGACGGCTTTTTGTGCGAGGGCAAACCGTTCTTTTGGTTTGCCGATACGTGCTGGAGCGCATTTACGAGCATTGCCGAGGATGACTGGGACTACTACCTGACCCGCCGTGCCGAGCAAGGCATGAATGTGCTGCAGATCAACACGCTGCCGCAGTGGGACCGCTGCTGCCCCGACCTGGGCATTTGGCCCTATGCCAGCGAGGACGGAGTGCACTTTGATTGGTCCCGTCCCAACCAGGCATATTGGGACCGCGCCGCCGCCATGTGCCGTGCTGCCGTCGAGCACGGCATCCGTCCGGCGCTCGTGCTTATGTGGTGCAACTACGTGCCCGGTACCTGGGGTGCCAAGATCGCCGAGCGTTGCGGCGCCGAGGTTATGCCGCGTGAGGAGGTCCGTGCCCACGTTGCCCGCGTCGTCGAGAACCTGGGCGAGTTCAACCCCGTCTACGTGGTGACGGGCGATACCGACTTTGCCGGCGACGAGGCGATCGCCTATTACGAGGACGCGCTCGACGAGGTCGTCAAGCGCGCGCCCGAGGCGCTGCGCACCATGCATATCAACCGCGCCAATCGCACCATTCCGGCGCAGTATCTGGACCGTCTGGACTTTTATATGTTCCAGCCCGGCCACAACTACGAGGGCCAGCCCGAGGCATGGCGTCTGCCGCAGGACTTTATCGCCAACTACCCTAAAAAGCCGATGGTCAACTCTGAGCCTTGTTACGAGCAGATGGGTGCGTCGCGCAATGTGTACTGGCGCTTCACCGCGCAGGATTGCCGCGCGAGCGTATGGTCGTCGATTCTTGCCGGCGCCAGTGCCGGCGTAACTTACGGCGCACACGGCGTTTGGAACTGGCAGACATCGCGCAGCCAAGGCTCGGTGCTGGGCGAGGGCTTCGACATGCCGTTCCGCTGGCAAGAGTGCCTGCAGTTTGCGGGCGTGTGGGACTTTGGCGCGATTGAGCATGTGCTTGCCGGCCTGGGTGCCACGGCTGCCGACGACGCGCTTGCCGTGGTTCCGGCGCAGGAGCTGCTCGATGACGCGCGCGAGGCCATTCGTGTGGCGCGCGTTGGCGATCGCGTCGTCACGTACCTGCCGCGCACCACGGCGCTCAAGTTTAAGCTCGACGGCGCGCGCGGCTGGACGGCGACGGTCCTCGACATGGAGGACAAGCGCATCGCCAAGCTGCCCGTCCGCGATAACGGTGACGGCACCGTGCGCGTGGCTCAGCATCCCTTTGAGCACGACGCTCTGGTGATCCTGGCCCCCGGGCGCTAACGGCTCTTCTCCAACATTTACAACCCA
>NZ_DBFEGU010000323.1:0-2416 GCF_048329335.1 Eggerthella sp.
TTTCACGGATCTAGCGCGAAACAGACGCGGATCTAGCGCGAATTCTCAGGGAGGGAACCAGGGAGAAGCTGAGATAGCAAAGCCCGGGCGTGAACCCGGGCTCCCACATTAACCTGCGCCGCCCGAAGGGGATTGTGTAGCGTCCTAGTCTCACATCCTGGGCACCGCCGGTAGGCGTAGCATACGACAGGAGCGCCCCCGATTTCAACCGAAATCGGGGGCGCTCCAAGCTTAGAACAGGCCGGAGATCTTGCCGGTTTCGTCGACGTCAATGCGCTCGGCGGCGGGCACCTTCGGCAGACCCGGCATGGTCATGATGTCGCCGGGCAGCGCCACCACGAAGCCGGCGCCGGCCGACACCTTCGCGTTGCGCACCGTGATGCGGAAGCCGCGCGGCGCGCCCAGCTTCTTCTGATCGTCCGAGAAGCTGTACTGCGTCTTCGCCATGCACACCGGCATGCCGCCGAAGCCCAGGTCCTCGAGCTTCTTGAGCTCGGCCATGGCCTTCGGCTCGAAGTCCACGCCGTCGGCATGGTACACGCGCGTGGCGATGGCCTCGATCTTCTCGGCCAGCGACAGGTCGTCACCGTAGGCGAACTGGAAGTCGTTCGGCTCTTCGCACAGGCGCACCACTTCGTCGGCCAGGGCCAGGCCGCCCTCGCCGCCCTTCGCCCACACCTCGGACAGCGCCACGTTCACGCCCAGCTCGCGGCACTTGTCCTCCACCAGCTTGAGCTCGGCTTCCGTGTCCGTGGGGAAGCGGTTGATGGCCACGACGCACGGCAGCTGGTACACCTTCGTGATGTTCTCCACGTGCTGCAGCAGATTCGGCAGACCCGCCTCCAACGCCTCGAGGTTCTCGTCGTTGAGATCGGCCTTCGCCACGCCGCCGTGGTTCTTCAGCGCGCGCACCGTGGCCACGACGACCACCGCGTCTGGGTTGAGGCCCGCGAGGCGGCACTTGATGTCGAGGAACTTCTCCGCGCCCAAGTCGGCGCCGAAGCCGGCCTCCGTCACGCAGTAGTCGCCCAGCGCCATGGCCATGCGCGTGGCCATGATGGAGTTGCAGCCGTGCGCGATGTTGGCGAAGGGGCCGCCGTGCACGAACGCCGGCGTGCCTTCCAGCGTCTGCACGAGGTTCGGCTTGAGGGCGTCCTTCAGCAGCGCGGCCATGGCGCCCTGCGCCTTGAGGTCGCCGGCCGTGACGGGCTTGTCGTCGCGCGTGTAGCCCACGACGATGCGGGCCAGGCGCTCTTTGAGGTCGGTGATGGAGGTGGACAGGCAGAAGATGGCCATGATCTCGCTGGCCACCGTGATGTCGAAGCCGTCCTCGCGCGGCACGCCGTGGGCCTTGCCGCCCATGCCGTCCACCACGTTGCGCAGCTGGCGGTCGTTCATGTCAACCACGCGCTTCCAGGTGATCTTGCGCACGTCGATGCCCAGCTCGTTGCCCTGCTGGATGTGGTTGTCCAGCATGGCGGCCAGGAGGTTGTTGGCGGCGCCGATGGCGTGGAAGTCGCCGGTGAAGTGCAGGTTGATGTCCTCCATAGGGATGACCTGGGCGTATCCGCCGCCTGCAGCGCCGCCCTTCACGCCGAACACGGGGCCCAGGCTGGGCTCGCGCAGCGCAACGACCACGTTCTTGCCCTGGCGAGCCAGCGCGTCGGCCAAGCCCACCGTCGTGGTGGTCTTGCCCTCGCCGGCGGGCGTCGGGTTGATGGCCGTCACCAGGATGAGCTTGCCGGGCGCGTGCTCCTCGTCGGTGAGCAGGTTGTAGTCCACCTTCGCCTTGTTCGTACCGTACAGCTCGAGATACGACTCCGGCACGCCCGCCTTCTCGGCGATCGCGCTGATGTGCTGGGGTTTCGTCGCCTGGGCAATTTCAATGTCGCTCAACACGTCGGGCCCTTCCTTTCGTTCCCGCCCGCTCATTGCAGACGGCGCGGCTTTTCTGATAGAAGCATTCTACCCGCCGAACGCAACGGGAACGAGAAGCATTCCTCCAACAGCGCAAGAAAGCCAACGTTGCGGCAAATAGGCCGCGACGCATGAAGCTCCGTCGGGCCACATCGAACCCGCCGTCGCACCGAACCCTACGAGACGACCCCGCGTCAATGATGGTCTGAAGCAGCTGCGTCGGCGAAACGGCTCGGCGCGAAACAGGGTAGGGCAACGCATCGCGCGCCTTAAACGCTGGCGGCGCCTTCCTGCGCTTCGTACACGAGACGCAATCCCTCGAGGGTCAACTCGGGGTTGATGGCGGTGATGGTCTGCGACTGGGCCGCCACGCGCGAGGCCAGGCCGCCCGTCGCCACCACAGGAGTCTCGTAGCCCAGCTGCGCGAAGATGCGGCGGATGATGCCGTCCACGCGATCGGCCTCGCCGTACACGATGCCCGCCTGGATGGCCTCTTCCG
>NZ_DBFEGU010000324.1:0-9513 GCF_048329335.1 Eggerthella sp.
GATGGGGGCGTTCTTGTCCTTGTTCACGGCGAACATCGTGCCCGCGCGGTTCACACCCACCATGTGCTGCATCTGGCCGGAGATGCCGATGCCCAGGTACACCTTCGGCGCCAGCATCATGCCGGACACGCCGATGTAGGCCTCTCGCGGCATCCAGTCCACGCCTTCGGCCAGCGGACGCGAGCAACCGCACTCGCCGCCCAGCTTCGCGGCCACGTCGCGCATGAGCTGCAAGTCGGCTTCTTCGGCGAACCCGCGCCCGCCGGCCACCACCACGCCGGCTGCTGCGAGGTCCACGTCGCTCTTCGGCAGATCCTTCGTTCCCGTCACGCGCAGGGCGCGAGCTGGGGCGGCGAAGGGAGCTTCCTCGACGGCGTCGGTGCCCGAAGCGGAGGCCTCGTCGAACACGCCGGCACCCACCGTGTAGATGGCCGTGCCGTTAGCCCTGCTCTTGCGCTGGCCCACGCCGCCGAAGTACATGGTGGTGGCCAGGTCGCCTTCGAACTCGATGACGTCGGTGATGGTCGCCGTGCCCATATGGGCGGCCAGCCTGCCGGCCAGAACCTTCATGGAACGGGTGGGCTCGACCAGGACGATGCCCGGAGCCTCGGCGTCCACGACGGAGTTCACGCTGGCGTACGCGTCGTCGATGGCGTTTCCGGAGGGAACGTCGATATGCACGGCCTTGTCGGCCACGCCGGTCAGAGCCTCGACGCCGGGGGCGATCAGCACCACTTCGTCGGCCATGCCGCGGGCGCCGGCGCACAGGGCGCGGGCGGCGGCGGAGGTTTCAGCGATAACGCATGCTTTCATGTCCACATCACCTTTCCTACAGGGCCGCTTTGAGGGCGGCCGCGAATTTCTCCAGATCGCCGTCGACCGAGGCGTCCAGCATTTCCATCTTGCGCTCGGCCTGCTGCGGCGCCTTGGTCTCCACGACGTCGACGACCGCGGCCTCCACATCGGAAGCGGCGTTCACGGAGGACGGCTTCTTGCCGGCGGCGAGGATGTCCTTCATGCCGGGGATGCGAGGCAGCGCGATGTCGGGGACCACGCTGATCACGGCGGGCAAGTCCACCTGCACGGTCTGCAACTGGGTCTCCAGCATGCGGTCGCACGTGGCGACGGCGCCCTCCACCGACACGGCGGACACGGCGGTGACCACGGGCAGGCCCAGCGCATCGGCCAGCTGCACGTCCACCTGCTGCGCGTAGTTGTCGGCGGAGCCGTCGCCGCACACGATGAGGTCGGCGGCGTCCAGCCCGTCTACAAGGCGCGCCAGCATGGCGGCCGTCGCGTGGGCGTCGAGGTCGGCGCAGGCGTCGTCGGCGATCATCACCAGCTCGTCCACGCCGCGGGCGAGAATGCCCTTCTTCAGCTTGGAGTCGTCGGCCTTCGCGTCGGCGACCGACACGCAGACGACTTTCGAGTCCGCGTGGGCGGAGGCGAGCTGCACGGCGGCCTCGATGGCGTTCAGGTCGTACGTGGACACGATGCGATGGGCTTTCGAGTCGTCCAGACTCCGGTCGGCGGCTACGACGATGTCCTGATCGTCGGCCAGCACCTTGATAGGAACAATGATGTTCATGGATGCCTTTCCTTTCTTCTCCTATCGTCCTGCCGTTCTGCGGCATGGACATGCCGGGCAAACTGCTTGCCTGTCGTTCCGAGCGTAAGCCGAAGTCGAAAGATCCCGTGCTGCGTTAACAGGGAGTGCTGCGGCTGGCGCCGCACGGGATCTTTCGGCTTCGCGCCTGCGGTGCTCCGCTCAGGATGACAAGGGTCAGTTCCCGTTTGACCGGCATGTCCATGCCCGCGGGCGTTGCCGCGACCCTCCCTCCAAGGCCGCGGCAACGGGCGAGCGGGGTGCTACTGCTGCGCCTTGGCGGCGGCAGCTTCGAACTGCTTCTCGAAGAAGATCTTCTTGGCTACGACGAGGTGGTACTCGCCGGTCTGCAGCACGTCGCCGTTCTGGTCGATCATCGACATCTGGATGATGATGACGCCGCGCTCGGGCTTGTTGTCGTCTTTCGCGACGATCTCGGACGTGGTGTACACGGTGTCGCCCACGGCCGGCATCTTCAAGAACTTCCAGTTCTTCGTGCCCTTGGTCGCAAGAATGGAGTTGTTCATCTTCGCCATCATGGGATCGGACGGGTTGATGGACGGCGTGAACGTATAGATCAGCATGTGCTGAGCCAGCACGGAGTCATGGCCGTGGGCCTTGCAATACTCGAGATCCATGTGGATGGGCGCCCATTCGCCGGAGATGCCGGCGAAGTTGAGTATGTCGGCTTCGGTGATGGTGCGGCCCGTGGTGGCCGGGGTCGCATGGTTCAGCGGCACGTCCTCGAAGAACCAGGTGTCCTTGAACTTCTTGTCGAAAGCAGCTTGCAGTTGCTCGTTCATGTTGAATTCCTCCTTCAGGATGATGGCGGGCGAGGGCTAGTTCTTCTTGGCGATGTTGTAGTAGCGCACGTTGTCCAGAACCAGCGTGCCGTCCTGGTCGATACCATGCACGGCCAGCTCGATGGTGCCCGTGCCGTCGCCGTTGTCCGTCTTGTCCGTGATCTCGCACTCCAGGTGGATGGTGCTGTTGAACTTCACCGGGGCCATGAACTTCACGTGCTTGAAGCCCGTGAGGTCTCCCAGCGTCTCGGCCGTGGCCGACCAGAACTCGGTGCGCTTCAACATGCCGCCGGCCAGCGTCAGCGTAAGGGCGCCGTGGGCGATGTTCTCGCCGTACATGCCGGTCTTCGCGAACTCATGGTCCAGATGAACCAGGTTGTAGTCGCCTGTGATCTGCGCGAAGTTCACCACTTCGGCGTTCGTGATGGTGCGGCCGCCGGGGGACTGGAACTTGTAGCCGACCTCGACGTCTTCGAAATACAAAGGTGCTTGCAGCATTCTGACTCCTCCTCAGTTGGTTGCGCTTCTTGTTCCGATGCGCGGGTCGCGCGATGCTCCGTGCGACCCGCGAAATCGTTTCGTGATGCAGTTAGAACTTGATGACGTACATGGAGCGATCCCAGGTGTCGCCCAGGCCGACGACCTTCTCCTCGGCCATCTTCTTGATCTCCTCGTCGGTGTAGCCGCATTCCTTCAGCACGACCTCGGTGTCGGCACCCACGGTGGGAGCAACGACCGGGTCGGGAGCGCCGGCCTCGCGGAAGTAGACCGGGGTGCGCGGCATCTTGATGACCTCGCCGCTGGGCATCTCGACTTCCTTCATAAGGTTGCCGGTCAGCACCGCGGGATCGTCGGCGACTTCGCTGAACTTCAGGCAGATGTCGTTGGGGATGTCTTCCTCGGTGAGGATGTCGCTCCACTCTTGCACGGTCTTGGTAGCGAACAGCTCGTCCAGCATGGGGATGATCTCGTTCGACTTCGCCAGCGCGGTCATGTAGTCGGGGTACTTCGTCACCAGCTCGGGGTCGAGGCCCAGGCGCGCCACGAAGCGCGGCCAGTCCTTATGCCACTGCAGGCCGGCAACCATGATCCAGCGGTCGTCCGAGCCGCGGTACATGCAGGAGAACGGAAGGACGTTCTCGCGGCCCTTCGGCCACAGGTTGTTGTAGGGCTTCTGGCCGGAGAGGATGGGCACCATCGCGCTCATCATGCCGGAGCCGTACAGGCTGCACGACACCTGGTCGCCCAGGCCCGTGCGCAGGCGGTTGATGTACGCGGCCATGATGCCGATGGACAGGTACAGGCCCGTGGGGATGTCGCCCTGCGCCTGGTAGGGCATGTAGGGATGCGCGCCCTCGGGAACCACGTCGGTGGTGAGTCCCGTGCGCGTCGCGTAGGCGATCATGTCGAAGCCGCCGCGGCTGGCCAGCGGGCCCGTGCTGCCGTAGCCGGTGGTGTTGGCATAGATCAGCGCCGGGAACTTCGCATGCAGCGTATCCCAGTCGATGCCCAGCTTGACCATATCCTTCTCGCGCATGTGGCAGATGAAGATGTCGGCCGTCTCCAGCAGCTTCCACAGCACGCCCATGCCCTCCGCCGTGCGCGTGTTCACCGCGATGTGGCGCTTGTTGCCGTTGATGGCGTCGTACAGCGGGGCGTCGCCGTTGTAGATGTTCTGCGTCATGCCCGAGCCACGGATGCCGTCGCCGGTCAGCGGCTCGATGCGAACGACGTCCGCACCGTATTCGGCCAGGATCTCGGCGGCCATCGGTGCCGCGACGAACGCGGACATGTCGACGACTTTGACGCCATCAAGAAGCTTCAAATCAGACATTGCTCGTTCCTTTCACTCGCTGCGGCCTCATGCGCGCAGCTGTTTCAAAATCATGTTTCGCGGAGCGCGGGGCTCCGCCGGGGCGGGGAGGTCGTTGCGGCCTTCCCGCCCTTTGCGGATGAGCCGTGTTTCCTACTTGCCCTGGAAGGGACGCGTGGGGCGCTTCTCCAGGAATGCCGACATCGCTTCCTTCTGATCCTCGGTGCTGTACAAGTGGGCGAACAAGGCCGATTCGAACAGCAGCGCGCGGTCGAGATCCATCTGCATGCCCTCGTTCACGGCCCACTTCACGTACTCGAGCGCCAGCGGCGGCTTCGCGGCCATCTCCTTGGCCATGTTCACGGCTGCGTCAAGCAGCTCCTCGGCCGGGAACACCATGTCCACCAGGCCCATGGCCAGCGCAGCCTCGCCCTTGTAGTGGTTGCCCGTCATCATGAGCAGCTTCGCACGGCTGGGGCCGATGAGGCGGGGCAGGCGCTGGGTGCCGCCAGAGCCCGGGATGACGCCCATGTTCACTTCGGTCAGGCCGATGCGTGCGCGCTCGGAAGCGAGGCGAATGTCGCACGCGAGCGCCATCTCGAAGCCGCCGCCCAGGCAGAAGCCGTTGATAGCGGCGATGACGGGAATGCGGCACTTCTCGATGCGGGTGTTCAGGCGGTTGCCCTCGATGCCGCCATGGTACGAGCCCACGACGTCCATCTGGATCTCGCCCTCGATGTCGCCACCGGCGCAGAAGGCCTTGCCGTCGCCGCCGGTCAGCACGATGACTCGAACCTCGGGATCCTCCTCGTACGCGTCGAACAGGTAGTACAGGTCGTCCATGATGTCCTGATTGATGGCGTTCAGCTTCTCAGGCCGGTTCAACGTGATGATGCCCACGCCGTCGCGCTTTTCGGCCAAGGTCGCCTTCAGCTCTCGTTCTGCCATAATGAAACTCCCTTTCTTTAATCTTCGCGATGCGACTCTTGCATCGCTTTCTCACTCTTTCGTTCCGGGTTCGCGTTCGGATAAGCTGGACACACGTTGCTCTATCAGTTCGCGTCTCCGGATTTTCCCCATTTCGTTGCGAGGCATGTCCTGTACGATTTCGTAGGTCTTCGGGCATTTGTATCCGCTCAGCTTGGTGTGGAGGAACTCTTTGAGACCATCCGTCGAAAACTCGCTTTCCGCGCCTTCGATCTCGAGAATCGCATGCACCCTAAGACCCCATTGCTGGTCGGGAATGCCTATAACCACAGCGTCGGAGATACCGGGATAGTCGAAAATGGCGTTCTCCACCTCGGCGGTGTACACGTTCTTCCCGCCGGTCACGATCATGTCCGAACGACGGTCGGAGATGTACAGGAAGCCTTCCTCGTCGAGCCAACCGAGGTCGCCGACGCTGAAGAACCCGTCTTCCTCGGATTTGATGGATTGCGGCCCCACGTACTTTGCGGAAAGCCCCATAGCCGGCTTGCCGAATATCTCGCCTACTTCGCCGCAGGGAAGCGCCCGACCCTCCTCGTCGCGTATCTGCAGCTCACAACCGAAGGGACGTCCCACGCTGCCGCGGTGCTCCAGCCATTCCTCTCCTCGTATGAACGTGCTTGCGATCATCTCGGTCTCGCCGTACATCTCGTACACTTTTCTCGCGCCGACGCGCTCGATCCAGGCAAGCTTCACTTTGTCGGGGCAGGGGCCGCCGCTGTGGAACACGGCCTCCAGGCTTTCCAGGTTTCTGGTTTGGAAGGAAGGATGGCGCATCATCCTGTCCATCATCGTGGGAGCCAAGCCTATGAATTGAATCCCATGCTTTTCGATGAGCTCGAGCGCCTGTCCTTCGTCGAAGCGTTCCATGAGGTACACGGTCTGCCCGAAGAACAGTCCGATGTACGTGGCATTGCTGTACAGGTTGTGAAACAGGGAACCGGGGATAAGCTGTTTCGACCAAGGGGTCTGCCCCGTCATCGCCGTCCAAGCCGACAGATCCATCTCGCAGTAGGCCGGCCTGACTTTTTGCACGACGAGCTTGGGTTTTCCCGACGACCCTCCCGTCGGGATAGCCCGCGAGGGCTCGCAGGCGAAGAACGGCAGGATCTCGGCTCCATGGGGGAACTCTCCTCGGATCCAGCTCCGCACGTCTTGCTGCGATATGCAATCCTCGTCGTCGCAATCCCATGTCGATATCAGCAGCTTGCGCTCGAACAGCGCGTGTATATGGTTGCGTTCTTCATCGGTTCCCTTGGGGGACATGAATACGCAACACGCTCCCAGCTGCCAGGCGGCAAGCGTCGCAACGACGTTCTCGTAACCGTTGGGAAGGGCTATGACGACGTAATCTCCCTGTTGAACGTTTCGATCATTGAGATGGCAGGCGACCTTCTCGATCGCCTCGAACAGCTCTCGACGAGACAACGCCCGTTCCGATCCGTCGCGGGAGACATCGACGAGAGCCGTCTCGTCCCCCCACTTTTCGGCAAGCTGTTGAAGCTGTTTCGAAAAAGCAACCTTGTCAATCGGTATGCCGTCACATCGATCCATCGCGTTACTCACCTCCTTCTGCAGCAGCAAGCGCTGCCCGTTTCCTCATGTGCGTTGAACGGGGCGGACGCGAGGCTTTCGTCAGCCCGCCCCTTGCTCGTTCTGGCGTCTTACCGGTAGCGCTTGAGGATCTGCGGAGCGGTGTTGAACACCATGACCTGGTCGGAACCGCCGGCAATGCGGGCGCTGCGGATGTCGATGTAGTAACGGCCCACACGATGGTCGCCCACCACGCCGATACCTGCCAGCACCTGGATGGCGTCGTCAACCACTTCGCAGGTGGCCTTGGAGCAGTAGTACTTGGCCATGCCGGCGAGGATGCGCACGTCCTGACCCTGATCGGCCTGCCAGCACAGCTTGTACAGCATGTTCATCATGTTCTCGATCTTGCAGGACATTTCCATGATCATCTCCTGCACCAGCTCGAAGCGGCCGATCTGCTGGCCGAACTGCTCGCGCTGGTTGGCGTAGGCGCAGGCATCCTCGAACGCATTGACCGCCGTGGCGATGACGCCGGACACGTTGGCGATGCGCTCGCGGGTGAAGTTCGCCATGGTCTGCATGAAGCCGTTGTGCTCGACGCCCAGGATAGCCGATCGGGGCACGCGCACGTCGTTCAGGAACACCTCGCAGATGCTGGTGGGGGCGTTCTCGTGGCCCATCTTGGGAAGCTTGTTGATAGTCACGCCGGGGGTGTCGCGATCGACCAAGAACATCGTCGCACCGCGATGGACGTTGTCAACCATCGGATCCTTGGCGATGACGATGATGGCCGGAGCTTCCATGCCGCAGGTGGTGTAGTGCTTGCCGCCGTTGATGACCGCGGTGTCGCCGTCCCACGCGTAGGACGTCTGCATGCCGGCAACGTCGGAGCCGGTGGAGGGCTCGGAGATGCCCAGGGCCAGCGGCGCGCCGCCCGCGATGTAAGGCTTCACGTACTTCTCGATCTGCTCGGGCGTGCCGAACTCGCACACGTCGTACATCGTGGGCATGCCCATGGAGTAGAACGCGGCAAGCGGGCCGCCGTAGCGGGAGATGGTGAAGTTGGCCAGGGCCACCGTCATGAGGTCGACGTCGGTGCCGCCCACTTCTTCAGGCAGGCCCAAGCCCGTGAAGCCGGCCTCGGCCATGGCCTTCCAAGCATCCCAGGGGAACTCGCCGTTGCGATAGCATTCGCGCTCCTTCTCGGCCGGCATCTCGCGCTCGAGAAGCTCTTTGATGCTTTCGATGAGCAGTTCCTGTTCCTCGGTCTTAGAGAAATCGATCATTTCTGTGCCTCCTTGGCGGTTGTTTTGCGCGGATCGCGGATCACCGGTATCCGCGCGGTTGAAAACGGTACTTCATCGGATCGCCGTCGCAGCTGGCGATCCGCTTTCCACTAACGGCGTCTCAGCTGTTACTCGGCCTTCTTCTTGGCGGCTGCGGCCTGGGCCATCAGCTTCTCCATGTTGTACTGATCCTTGTCCCATTGATCCTCTTCGGTCACGAGACCCTGCTCGCGCAGCTCGTCGATCTTCGCGTCGTCGAAACCGTATTCCTTGAGCACCTCTCGGGTGTACTCGCCCGGATAGCCGGAGGGACCGAACTCGGCCTCGCCCGACGAGAAGATGGCCGGAGCCTTGACGATGCCGATGTGCTTGCCGGAAGGATAATCTATGCCCTGGAAGAACCCGGCGTCCCAAGCCTGCTGGTCATCCTGCAGGTCGGCGAAATGCTGGCAGAGGTCGAACGGGATATCGGTGGTCATGAGCTTCTCGATGGCCTCGTCGCGCGTGACGTTGGCCAGCACCTCGGTGATGATCGGCGTGATCTCGGCAGAAGCGGCCAGCGCGGTCTGATAGTCGGGCCACTTGGCGATGAGGTCTTCGTCCATGCCGAAGGCATGCACGAACTCAGGCCAGGAATTGTGCCACTGCAGGCCCATCAGGGCGATGGCCTTCTCGTCGGAGCACATGTACGGACGGGCCAGGGGCAGCACGGAGTTCGGATCCGTGGGGTACTCGTCGCCGTAGGCGGCGGTCACGATGGGGACGCCCACGCTCCACATGCCGGCGTGCATGAGGGCCACGTTCACTTCCTGACCCTTGCCGGTGCGCTGCTGCTCGATGTAGGCGGCCAGCACGGCCATGGCCAGATAGGTGCCCGTGGGGATGTCGCCGAAGCCGAAGTACGGGATCATCGGGTTGTCGCCCTTGATGGGGCAGTCCAAGTCGTAGCCTGCACGCGCGGCGTAGGAGGCCGCGTCGAACCCGCCGCGGGGAGCCCACTCGCCCTTGGTGCCGTAGCCGGAGGTGTTGCCGCAGATGATCTTCGGATTGATCTTCGACAGGCTCTCGTAGTCCAGACCCAGCTTCTTGGAATCCTTCGGTCGCAGATGCGAGAGGAACACGTCGCAGTCCTTCAGCATCTCTTTGAGGATGGCCAGCCCTTCGGGTTTGCGGGTGTCGAGCGTGATGCAGCGCTTGCAGGAGTTGATGGAGTCCCAACCGGCCTGGTCGCCGTTGTAGATATGGCGGGCAAGGCCGATGCCGCGGTTGCTGTCGCCGGTGGGAGGCTCGACCTTGATGACGTCGGCGCCCCATTCGCCCAGGATGCGTCCGCCCATCGGAGCCGCCATGAACGCGGCGATCTCGATGACCTTCATGCCTTCCAGAAGTTTCAGAGCCATGTGTTTCCTCCTCTTTCAAAAGGACTGTAGTGTGACGGGCGGTCCGGTTGTTTCCGGTGCCCGCCGGCTGCGGGGCTCGTGC
>NZ_DBFEGU010000325.1:0-1357 GCF_048329335.1 Eggerthella sp.
CCCTCTGCGCGCCGCCGCGGGCGCCGTGGCCGAGAAGCTGCCGCCGTTCCACGGTCGTCGCTTCGCCATGCGCGGCTCGGGCGGGCCGGAAAAGAGCTACCAGCGAGCGAGCATGAACTACATGTGGGACGAGATCCCCAACGTGCTGAAAGACTACGACGGCCCCTGCAAGCCGTGGGAGTGGTGCAAGCCGCACTTCGACGAGGCCGCGAAGCAGAACCTGGACATCATCACGCAGACGCAGTACGTGGACATGGTCAGCTACATGCCGTTCGACATCTGCCTGAAGGCCGACAAGATGTCCATGTCGCAGTCGCTCGAGCTGCGCGTGCCCTTCCTCGACAAGAAGGTGCTCGACGTGGCGCTGCAGCTGCCCACGGCATGTCGCGTGGACGACGACCACGCGAAGTACGCGCTGCGCGTGGCCGCCAGCAAGCTGGGCTTCCAGAAGAAGGTGGCGAACATGCCAAAGCAGCCGTTCATCACGCCTTTGACCGTGTGGCTGCAGACCGACCTGTACTACGACCGCATCAAGCAAGCGTTCACGGGCGAGGCCGCGCACGAGTTCTTCAACGTGGACTACCTCGTGCAGATGCTCGACGACCACAAGTCGGCCGACTTCAGCACGGTCGAGGGTCGCGGCAAGCTCAAGATGATGCGCATCTGGAACATCTACTGCTTCCTGTGCTGGTACGAGGTGTTCTTCGGGAAATCGAGCGAGCAGCTGAAGCCGAAGACGCAGGTGGCGTAAAGCGACTGTGTTGGAGTGTGCGCGCCCGGCCGACCAGCCGGGCGCGTTGCGTTTCGGGGGCGGGCCGTCCGGCGCGCGCGAGGAAGATCGGTGTCCTGAGCGGGGTGCGTTCGAAATTTTGGCAAGATCACGTCCATATGCGAGCCTTTGCGCGCCTTCGGTCGGCCATGTCCGCCGGTGCGATTGTGAAACCGCAGGTCGGACGACTTCCGGACTGCTATATTCTTGAGTGAGGATAGCCATATCGGCCTGATCATACCAGGATTCCGCGGCGGCCATGTGCGCGCTGCTTGCCGTATCGGGCGGCTTGTCATCGGCCGAATTTGCACAAAAAGCGTCGACGTTCGATGTTGTGAACGCTCGCGCTTCTTCTTGCCCGCTTGTTCGTCGGCGTTTTCCCTGCACGTTGATTGCGGGGGAGGCTTTGGCTGGGGCGATGGTCGAGCAAAGCATCCAACGTCGGCGATTTTTGTTCAGGAGACGCCCTTTTCGTTGCAGTCATGATGACGGCAGGGCCTTCTTTGCGAAAAGCGGCGGCGGAGGATGCTGCAAATTCGACTGAGTGCGAATCAAAGGAGAACATGATCGATGCGGGAGGTTCGCACC
>NZ_DBFEGU010000326.1:0-7191 GCF_048329335.1 Eggerthella sp.
GGCGCTCGCGATCCAGGCCGGGACCTGCGCCTTCTTCCCGACGCCGAACGCGGCCATCAGCGCCTGCGTCCCGAACAGCCCCGCGCTCCACGCCACCAGCGTGGTGAACACGATCAAAGGCCACTGGAGCTCCATTATTCATCACCCTTCCAGTCGCGGTTGCGCAAGATGAACGCGAAGCACGGGTCGTTGCCTACGTTGGGCAGATGGTGCACGTCGGTGCCGGCGTCGAAGTCCTTCACCAGCTCGCCCAGCGTCACGCGGTTGCCCGCGTACAAGCCATCGTACGAACGGTCGGCGCTGTAGCCGACGGCCGGAGCCTCGAACGACTCGATCCCCTGCTCCAAATCGCCGAAGAAACGCGCGCGGCCGCCGCACTGGATGACGCACTGCGGCAACCCGCCCTGCCCCACGATCTGCGAGCACAGGGTGCACTTCTCCACGACGCCCTCCTCCTCGTTCAAATAGCGGACGTTGTAAGGGCAGCTCATCGCGCAGAACTGGCAGCCGATGCACTTCGCCTTGTCGATCTGCACCGTGCCGTCCTCAAGCTTGTGCGAGGCGCCCGTGGGGCACACCTTGACGCACTCGGGGTCGGCGCAATGCTGGCACTGCACGGGCAGGTAGTACATCTCAACGTCATGCGACGACGTAGCACCTTCCTTCAGAGAAGGACCGATGCGCAGCACCTTGTTCCAGTAGCTGCCGATGGGAACGTTGTTCACCGCCTTACAGGCCACCATGCAGCTCAGGCAGCCCACGCACCGGTTGAGATCGGTGGCGATCGCGTACTGCGTCATAGCCTACGCCTCCTTTCGAATCTCGTAGTTCGGCAGCCATTCCTTCAGGCGCGGATCGGAGGCATCGTAGATGATCTCGGTGCCGTCCTCGGGCGCGCAGGGGATGACCTTGCCGTCGGGGCAGTTCTCGGGCGTCGCCTTGTATATCTTCACCGGCACGCCGCGCATGTGATGCGAGCTGATGAACTTGTCCTGGCCGTGCGGATCCCAGATGCATTCGATGTTCGACAGCATGCAGCCGTGCGTCGGGGCGGGCAGCTCCGGGAACCACCAGGCATGCTCGGCGTTCGCCCAGCCTTTCGCGATGCCATGGTACAAATCGACGCTCTGGCGCACCTTGCCCCACTCGGTCTCGATCCAAGCCCAATCGCCCTGCTCCAAGCCCAGTTCCGCAGCGTCGGCCGGATTCATCTCCAGACGCGGCGCAGGCCACAGCTCGCGGCACCACGGCAGCTGGCGATGCTCGGAGTGGAAGTACACGGGGATGCGGCGACCGGTGGTCAGGATGATGGGATACTCTTCCAGGTCGATCTTGCCGCCGTCGGCGGACGACGCGGGCGGCTCGTAGTTCGGCATCATCTCCTTGATGGGATCGAACTTGCCCGGCTCGAACTCGTTGGCCATGTCGATGCAGTAGGTTTCGAACGCCATAGACCAGAATTCCACGAGCGCGTTGGGCGTGGGGCAGCCGAAGTTGTTCACCGGCTGGCCCGAGTCGTCGACCGACCACGGAGCAGCCGTGCAGGCGTCTTTGCCCATGCGCATCCAACCGGTCTCGAAGCGGCGGTAGGTTCCCCAACGGTCGGGCTCGATCTCCTTCGCGTTGATCCAGCCGTTCTCCTGGAAATCCTCTTTGAAGTCCTCGAAATGCTCCCATTTGCAACCCGGATACCGCGTGTCGAAACCCGATTTCTCGTTGTGGGCCTGGAACCACTCCTCCAGGCGGTCGTCGTGGTGGTATGCGCCCGGGCCATCGCCCTTGATGCTCATCCACGTCCCGTTGGGATTGCCCTGCTTCTCAAGCGCCTCGAAGATCAGGCGGTTGATGTCGTAGTCGAACTTGGTGTCCGCCGGCGGCTCGATGGCGCGCTGCGTCAAACCGATGCCCCCGGACGCGCCCTGGCTCACACGGATGTTGTTCAGCTCCGTCCAGTGCTGGCACGGCAAAATGATGTCGGCCATCTCGGTACCGGGATGATGGAACATGTTGATGTCAACCCAGAAATCCAGCTTGGACAAGGCCTCCCATGCCAGCGTCGCGTTCGACATGTTCATGAACGAGCCGGATTCGTTGATGCCGCCCTTGAGCGGATACGGATCGCCGTTGATGCATGCTTCCCAGATGCACGTGGCATCGGCCCACTCGTTGTAGTACGGCAGGATCGGGAACTTCTCGGCGCCCACCATGTTGCTGAGGATCTCGCGCCGGTCGGGGATGTTCGTCGGCTCCAGCTTGACGTCGGGCAGGTAGAACGGCGGGCACTGCGGCTCGCCCGTGATGGCCTCCATGCCCTTGAGGGTCCACTTGACCTCCTGCGGCATGTTGACGCCGGGAGCGGCGGTGGCCTGCTCGTCGACCGGCGTGCGGGTCAGGCCGCGATTGCCGGCCGGGCCGTCGAAGTTGCCAGTCATGTAGGACAGGTGCAGAACGGCGCGCACGGTCTGAGCGCAATTGCCCACCTGGTCGGGAGCGAGGTTCAGATGGATGCCACCATTGCCGTAGGTCTGGCCCTCAGGACGCGTCGCCCACGCGAGGCACGCCTCCTCCACGAGCGCCGGATCGAGGCCCGTCTTCTCCTGGCACCACTCCGTAGTGCACTCCTTCACGGATTCCTCCAGGTAAGCCCACACGGGCTTGGCAACGTGCTTCGTGCCGTCTGCCAGCTCGATCTCGTGCGTCCCCTTCAGATCGAAGTCGATGCCGGCCTCCTCCAGCTCCCAGTAAGACAGCGGGGGAAGATAGCCTTCCTGCGACGTTCCCTTGTACACGACTTCCATCTGATCGCGCGTGGGGGCGACGTGGTTGCAGCCTTCCCATTGCGTGGCATCGGCGTCCCAATACACCAGGCCGCCCGCGCCGTCGTTGGCGTTCTTGTTCCACGCATAGAACTTGTGGGGGCTGCCGCCCTCTTTCAGGTCGCTCTCCTTCAGAAGACGGGTCTTCAGCTTCGTGCCGATGAGGTCCTCCAAAGGCGGCACTTGGACAGGCGATGACAGGTCGATGTAGCGGCCGCCCGTAGGCTCCATGTCCTCGACCACCAGAAGCGACGCATCGGTCCAACGCTTCACGAACTCCCAGTCCACCAGGTCGTGCTCGATGATGATGTGCTGCCAGCACAGCGCGAGCGCGCCGTCGGTGCCGGGCTTGAGATTCAGCCAGTAGTCGGCCTCCTTGCCCGAACCGGACAGGCGCGGGTCGATGCAGATGTGTACGTCGGCCTCATTCATCTTGTCCACCAAGTTGCGACAGCTGTCATCGTAGTTGGAGTTCTCAGGCGCGGTTCCCCACTGCACGTACACGCGCGGCCCGTCGCGCAGCGCCATCCACGGGGCGCCGTCGACCGAGCTGATCCAGCCCATCAGGCGGCGCGGCCCCTTGCAGATCTCGGAGGCCACGTGCGCGTTCGGGGTATCGAACAGCCATTTGTAGAACGCATAGGGGCCGTACACCCACTGGCGCGACGTACCCGCCATGTTGAAAATGGACTGCCCGCCGTACCGGTCGATGATCTGCTGGAACTTCTCACCGATGGTCTGCATCGCCTCGTCCCACGTGATGCGCTGCCAGCCGGGGTCCTCGCCCTTGGGATTCGTGCGCTTCATGGGATGGTATATGCGATCGGGATGGTACGCCGCCTGGATGGACGACTGCGACTTGCCGCAGCAGTTACCGCTCGACTGGAACGACGACTGATCGCCCTCCACCTTGACGGCGCGACCGTTCTGCACGGTCACCCACACGCCGCACTCCATCTTGCCGCAGCCGCGGCAGCACGTGCGCACGCGCTTGACGTCGTCGCCGCGCGCAGCCGCGCCGGCATCCTCGGCCAGCGCCGCGTTCGGGGCGGCGGCCGTGCAGGCCACGGCAGCGCCCGTCACGGCAGCCAGCTTCGTGAACGCACGGCGCGTCAGATTGAGCTCTCCCATTCCTCCTCCTTCTCCGTCTCGTCCTTCGCGGCGGCCGCGGCTTCCGCGCCCGCTGCTTTGTTCGAGCATGCGCCGCGATGCCGTTAGGCGCATCATGCATTTCTGCAAAAAGTCGAGCGAAGCAGCCGCTGCGACATCATGCGTTTCCCATGATTTTGGAGAAACCCCTGATAAACGAAGCATGACGTCAAACATCAACATAGCGGGCCACGCAAGCCGGAAGGATCGAGCACGCTATAATGAGCCGCAGGGGATCGAGATCTTGAGGGGGAATTCTCGTGACGCACATGCCGAAACCGCTGACAACCGCTCAGGATCGATTGCGGGAAACGTCGCCGCGAAGCCTTCTGAACCTGCGCATGGTCGGCTTCGCCTTGGCGCGCGCCTGGGTGTACCTCATGTTCCTGGGCACCGCCACCAGCTCCATCACCTGGAACGGCGAACCGCTGCCCGCGGGAGCGTATCTGGGGTCGACGCTCGTGCTATGCGCCACCTTGTTCGCGAGCGCGATCTTCCATCGGCGCTTCGCGACGCTTATCAATCGCCGCGCCTTCCGGTTCCTCGGACCGGCCCTCACCACCGTCGGCACGCTTGCACTCGCCTGCGCGACGCTGCCAGATGCTCCGTCGATCGAGCTATGCGCGCTGGGCTCGATCTTGACCGGTGCCGGATCGGGATTGATCGATCTGGGGTACGGCGAGCTGTACCGCAACGTCGATCCTCGTCGCACTTCGTTCGAAGCGCCGCTCGCCTTCCTCATCGCGGCGGCCCTCTTCCCCGCCGTGCTCGCCTTGCCGCCTGTTGGAGCATGCGTGATCTGTGCGCTGCTGCCCGCGATTTCCGGCTGGATCCTGTTCGTGAAGCTGAAAACATGGTCGTCGAAAATCGAGCCCATCGTGCAGCCTTTCGAGATCCACTTGGGCAAGTTCTCCTGGAAGATCGGCATATGCGCATGCCTCATCGGCATGGCCGACGGCGTGGTGCGCGCGGTGTTCATCACCGCGAACGCCGCAACCGTGGACACCTTCTACCGTTTCCCCTTGCTGTGGTCGAGCCTGCTTACCATCGCCATCATCTACGGCTGCGTGCTGTTCTCCAGCAAGACGGGCCTGCGCCCCGTGTACCGCTCGGTGATGCTGGTCATGGCCGTGTTCTTCATGCTGCTGCCCGTGTTCACCGGTTTCTCCGAAATCGAGAGCACCATCGCGTTGGCGGGTTACGGCACGTTCAACGTGCTTATCTGGATACTCCTCGCCGACATCTCGTTCACGTACCGGCTTTCGGGCATCATGGTGTTCGGCATCGGCTGGGGCATGGTGACGCTCGGCGTGCTGCTGGGCTCGTCGTTGGGACAGTTCGTGTGCGCGTTCGCGCCGTTCTCGCCGCAAAGCCTCAGCCTGATCGCGCTCATGGCCACGCTGGCCATCCTCATCTCGTACATGTTCGTGTTCAACGAGAACGATCTCATCGCGCTGGCGAAAGGAGACGAGGACAAGGACGAAGCCGAACCGAAACGCCAGCGCTTCCAAGACCGCTGCAAAGACGTGGCAGGCGAATACGGCCTATCGCCGAAGGAAACCGAGATCATGATCCTGTTCGCGAAGGGCCGCTCGAGCACCCGCATCCAGGAGGAGCTCTATCTGTCGCGCGGCACGGTGACCACGCACCTACGCCATATCTACCAGAAGATGGACGTCCACGGCAAGCAGGAGTTCCTCGACGTGATCGAAGGACGCGAATAGTTTTCACGCCCGCCGCACACGCAAGGTCAACTTCGTCCGTCCAGTCGCCGGCGCCCTGGAGCCCTTCTTCGGGGTCGATTCGTCGTTTGCAGGGAGGGTGCGGGGAGGCGAGCCGTGCTCGAGAAGGGCATCGGAATTGGAGGAACCAAAGGGCGGGAGCCCGAGTGTCTCACGTGAAACATTTGTTCTTTTACCTCAGGATGTTTCACGTGAAACATCCGTTCTTTTGCGGCCAGTGTTCTTAGGCATCAAGGCGTTGCTTGTCCGCTGAGCAAATTTGCGCTACTATTGAGCAAATTTGCTCAATAGGAGGCGACCATGCACGAATACCGCAGACCTCTCGTCAACACGCTCGTCGCACGCATGCGAGAACCTCGCCGCTTCATCCAGATGCTCGTCGGGCCGCGCCAAACCGGCAAGAGCACTGCGATCAGACAGGCGCTCGCCCAGGTCGACCTTCCGCGCCACGTCGCCTTGGCAAGCATCGACTCCTCGAGTCGCGACTGGCTTCGCGCCCAATGGCTCCAAGCCCGCAACCTCATCAACGAGGGGTCGCCATCGGCATTACTCGTCATCGACGAGGTGCAGCTGGTCAGCCAATGGTCGGCCGTCGTGAAGGAACTGTGGGACGAAGATACCTGGAGCGGCATCGACCTGCGCGTGGTTTTGACCGGATCGTCGTCGATCCTCCTTCAACGAGGCCTGGTCGAGGGACTTACCGGTCGATTCGAAACGATCCGGAGCACCCATTGGGAATTCGCCGAATGCAAGGATGCGTTCGGCTACTCCCTCGATGACTTCCTCTTCTTCGGCGGCTATCCCGGCGGAGCGGCGCTCAAAGACGACGAGCAACGCTGGCTCAGCTATATCAACGATGCCGTGATAGAGCCCAGCATCTCGAAAGACGTCATCGCCCTCGAAGAGGTGCGGAAACCCGCGCTGATGCGCAAGCTCTTCCACCTCGGCGCGCCGTATTCCGGGCAGGAGCTGTCGTACCGCAAGATCCTGGGCCAGCTCGACGACGCAGGGAACACAACGACCGTCGCGCACTACCTCGACCTTCTCGACGGAGCCGGACTGCTTTGCGGCTTGCAGAAGCACGACCCCAAACTCATCAGGGAGAAGGCGAGCTCGCCCCGCCTCATGGTGTACGACACCTCCCTCATGACGGCAACGTATGGACGCTATCGCGATTTCCTTCTCACCGATCCCGAGCGCAAAGGGCACCTGGTCGAAAGCGCTGTCGGGGCGTTTCTGCTAGCGCAGTCCAAAAAGCAGAACTTCGAGGTTCATTGGTGGAGGGAAGGCTCGAACGAGGTCGATTTCGTGCTTGCGCAGGGAGAATCCGTAACCGCCATCGAAGTCAAAAGCGGACGCGTGAAGTCGCTCAAAGGCCTGACGGCGTTCGTTAACCTCGTGCCGCATGCGCGAACCCTGGTGGTCGGCTCGAGTGAATGCCCACTCGAAGCGTTTCTCCACGGCGACGTGCCGCTGCTTTAGCG
>NZ_DBFEGU010000327.1:0-4219 GCF_048329335.1 Eggerthella sp.
GTGCTGGCGGCAGCGTTCTGGGAGATGACGTACTTCGGGTTCGAGTACGAGCGCGTCTGCGCGCGCCGTGCCGAGGAGAAGGCGCGCCGTCTGGTGGGGAAGGACGTGCCCGGCGAGCGTCCCTCGGAGCCTCCGCGCACCGTGTCCGACGAGCGGCGCCGGCAGGCGGAGGGGTTCGGGCTCGTGGAGCCCGACCGCTTCGAGCTCGACTACCGCGATAGCATGATCGTGCGAGTCGCGCAGCTCAACGACGACAGCCGCAAAGCCCTTTGGCTGCTGCTGCTCGACGTGGCGCGCCGTCTGGGCAAGGCCTGAGCGGCAGGGGCTCGTTGAAGCGATCGTCGGAGAGGAGGATAACGGGGCGAGAACGGGAACAGGCGCCCGCAGGCGCCTGTTCCCGAACGAAGCCGATGCCGTCGACGTGCTAGTCGGCAACCTCGACGAGCGTGATCTCGAAGTTGAGGTCCTTGCCCGCCAGCTCGTGGTTCATGTCGAAGGTGGCTATGCCGTCTTCGATGGAGCGCACGAACACGGGGAAGGGCTGGCCGCCCGGGCCCATCATGTACACGGTCTGGCCCACGGGAAGCTGGTCGCCGTTCGGGATCTGGTCGACCGGAACCTGCTGCACCATGGCCTCGTCGCGCTCGCCGTACGCCTCGGCGGCGGGGATGTGCACGTTCTTCGTGTCGCCTTGCGCCATGTCCTTCACGGCGGAGTCGAACCCGGGGATCATCTGGCCGGCCATGCAGGTGAACTCGATGGGCTCGCCGCGATCGACGGAGGAGTCGAACTTCGAGCCGTCGTCGAGGGTGCCCGTGTAGTGGACCTTGACCTTCTTGCCTTCGTTGCTCATCAAGAGCTCCTTTCGAGAGAATGCAATGCCCATCAGTCTACCCGAGGCATTCCGGCTTTCCCGTTCGCGGCGCGAAACTTGCTCCAAGTCGCCACAAGTCCGTAACCGAGCCTTCTGCCATCCTGGAAGGAGGTTGCGAGGCCCCTGCTCCCTTCGCCGCTGCGCTCAGGATGACAACACGCCCCAGCTCCAGTCTCCCGCGGTGCTACCGTTTCGGGAGATCGCGCACGTCGAGCAGCGTGATCTCGAAGTTCAGCGCCTTGGCGATGGCATCGTGGTTGAGGTCGAACACGGCGCGCTCCTCGTCCAGCTCCACGAGTCGTGCCGGATACGTCTGCCCGTCCGGCCGTTCGAGGCTCATCACGTCGCCCACGGCGAGCTTGATATCGGCCGGGATCTTCGCGCGCTCCACTTCGATGACGCGCTCTTCGGTGCGCTTCTCGTACGCCTCGTCGGCTCCAACGCGGACGCGTTTCGTTTCGCCCACGGCCATGTCGCGCACCGCGTCGACGAACGCGGGCGGCATCCATCCGTCTGCGCAGGGGAACTCGATGGGCTGCCTCGTCTGATCGATGAAGGTGGCACCGTCGTCGAAGTAGCCGCGGTAGGCCACCTTCACCATGCGATCCTCGTTGCTCACGCCCGTTCGCTCCGTTCCGCGAGGTCGGCCAGCGTCACGCGGCGCGCGACGAGGTCGGCGAGCGGCTCCAGGAAGCCCTGCTCCTCGTCGGCAAGGCCGTCGCGCGCGATCTTCACGATGCGGTCGCACAGCTCGGCGACGGGCCGTCCGAACACCTCGGCTTCGTAGCCGCTCTCCATGAGCGCGTCCTGCGCCGCCAGGTAGTCGTCGCGCCGCACGTCGGCGAACAGCCCGTCCATCGCGTCGAGGCTCGTCGGCGCGTAGAACAGCCCCTTGATCAGCGCCGCGTAGGCGATGACGTAGGGGATGGGCATGGCGTCGGCGGGGCGGATCTCGATGTAGGTCTTGAGGCGCACGTCGGTGAAGAACATGGACACCGCGTGCTCCACCTCGGCACGCGTCATCGTGCGCGCGGCGTAGATATCGCCGAACGTGCGGTCGGAGTAGCACCACCGCTGCTGCTGGCAGGGGATGAGGATGGCCACGGTGTCCAGGATGTACTCAGCGTAACGGCGCAGGTCGAACGAGGGGTCCAGCACGTCGGGCACGAGGCCGCATCGATCGTTGTCCACATGCTGCCAGATGTCCGTGCGCACCAGCTGATGCTCGCGCGGCTTGCCTTCGAACACGGGTGCGTTGTCGCACATAAGCGAGAGCATCGGCACCAGCGCGAACGCCAGCCGCAGCTTGCGCAGGCAGTCGGCCGTGCTGGTGTAGTCGATGGACACCTGCGTCGAGGCGCTGCCGCGCATCATGCAGGGGCCGTAGATGTCGCGCTCGCCCAGATAGAGGTTCATGAACTGGTAGCGGCGCTTCGGGATGAGCTCCAGCGAGCGCGCCGTGGCGGAGGGATGGTAGCCGATCGCCAGCGCCTTCTCTCCCGCGGGCTCCAGCACGTCGGAAAGGCGCTGCGCGAACCCTTCGAACGTGTCTCGCGCGGTCGCGAGATCGGCGAAGGGGCCGGCGGACAGCTCGATCTGCGCCGCGGGCTCGATGGTGACCGCCTCGCTCGGGCGGGCGACTCCCAAAAGGTCGCCGTGCTCGTCGGTGGTGGTGCGAGGATAGTCCGCCTCCAGCTGGCGCAGCACCCACGCCACGCCGTGTTCGCCGCTGTACGAGACGGGGCTCATATCGTCGTGCACGATGATCTGCTCCAGCTCGATGCCCAGCTCACCCGGGCCGCCGAAGGCTTTGATGCCGCTTTCGAAGTAGCTGACGATGGCGTTGATGTTGCTTTCGCGTGCAGGCTGCCCCTGCCCGGCTGCGGCTGTTTTATTCATGTAGCAAGCTCCTGAACTTCGCGTGTCCTGTGCAATCGTGCGTTACTTTGTATACAATACCGCTTTGGTCGCCGCGCATGGCGACATGTCGGCAAATCCATATCGTTTCGCTGCCCTACTCGAAGACGAGGCCCGGTTTGGACGCTCATATCACAAAACGCACAGCGATTCTGCTGCTGCTCGATATCGTTGCGACGTACGCCGCGTACTGGCTCGCATCGCTGCTCACCGACGTTGAGGGCGAAGTGTTCGTCAACAACGAGATCTACTTCATGCTGGGCATCCTCGCGCTCATCAACGTGGCCGTGTTGGGCTTGTTCCACCTGTACAACAACCTCTGGGAATACGCCAGCGTCGACGAAGCCATCCAGATCGTGCTGGCCGTGGTGCTGTCCACCCTGGTGGGAGCTGTGTTCTTATGGATCATCGACGTGCGGCTTCCCATCCGCGTGTTTTTCGTCTCGTGCTTCATGCTCATATTCTTCATGGGCGGCATCCGTTTGATCTTCCGCGTCATGCGCCAGAAAAGGCGCGCGCTCGTCTCCACGCAGCGCATGTGCGACCGTCCGCGCACGCTCGTGGTGGGCGCGGGGGAGACGGGCTCGCTGGCAATCGGACGCATGGCCTCGAAGGACCCGCTCATGCCGGGCATCCCCATCGTGGCCACTGACGACGACCCCACCAAGCGCGGTTCGCGCATCCACGGCGTGAAGGTGGCCGGCTCCACGAACGACATCGTCGACCTCGTGGACAAGCACAACATCGACCAGATCGTCGTGGCCATCCCGTCCTCCACGCCCGAGGAGCGCAAGCGCATCTACGGCGAATGCACGAAGACCGACTGCAAGCTGCGCACCCTGCCGAACGTGCGCGAGCTGTCGCTCGACGAGATCGGCGACGTGCGCCTGCGCGACGTGGACGTGGCCGACCTTCTGGGCCGCGAGGAGATCATCCTCAACACGCGCGCGGTGTCGGGCTACATCGCCGGCGAGACCGTGCTGGTCACGGGCGGCGGCGGCTCCATCGGCAGCGAGCTGTGCCGCCAGCTGTGCAAGGTGGCGCCCGCCCGCATCGTCATCTTCGACATGTACGAGAACGACGCCTACATGCTGCGCAACGAGCTGCTGGCCGAATACGACGACATCGACCTCGTCATAGAGATCGGCAATGTCTGCGACGAGGCGCGCCTGAACGAGGTGTTCTCGAAGTACCGACCCGGCGCCGTGTTCCATGCGGCCGCCCACAAGCACGTGCCTCTTATGGAGCAGTGCCCGCGCGAGGCGTTGCACAACAACGTGTTCGGGACGCTCAACGCGGTGCGCGCTGCCGACGCCTACGGCGCTGCGCGCTTCATCTTCATCTCCACCGACAAGGCCGTGAACCCCACGAGCGTCATGGGCGCCACGAAGCGCATGGGCGAGATGGTGATGCAGCTGTACGCGCGCA
>NZ_DBFEGU010000328.1:0-2038 GCF_048329335.1 Eggerthella sp.
GCTGGACACGTACCAGGTGGTGCGCTGGGGCGAAGGGCGCGAGGTCGACCGCTATCCGGGGTACCACTTCGAGGACCTCGCCTGGCGCTACACCGGCAAGATCATGCAGCCGCTGCTCGTGGTGCTCGACCCCTCCGACGAGCCGGCGAAGCTCGTCACGCACACCGGCCAGGAGTTCAACCTCGTCATCGAGGGCACCGTCGTGGTCACCTGGGCCGATAAGGAGTTCGAGCTCAACGCCGGCGACAGCATCTACTTCAACCCGGAGCACCCGCATGGCCAGCGCTGCGGCGGAGATGTCCCTGCAAAATTCGTGACGATCATCGCAGAGTAGGAAGCACAGCCCGTGAACCATATCCTGAAAAAATACTGCCCCCGCATCGAGTTCGATTCGTACGAGGACTTCTACGAGAACTTCAAGATCGACGTGCCCGAGGCGTTCAACTTCGGCTTCGACGTCGTGGACGAGTGGGCGCGCGTCGAGCCCGAGAAGCGCGCGCTCGTGTGGTGCGACGACCGCGACGAGGAGCGCACCTTCACGTTCGCCGACCTGTCGAGGCTGTCGAACCAGGCGGCCAACGCGTTCGCCAAGCTGGGCATCGGCAAGGGCGACGTGGTCATGATGATCCTGCGCCGCCGTTGGGAGTACTGGGTGTGCGCCGTCGCCCTGTGCAAGCTGGGCGCCACCATCATCCCGGCGTCGCTGCAGCTGACGAAGAAGGACATCGTCTACCGAGCCGACAGCGCGCGCGTGAAGGCGGTCGTCTGCGTGAACGACGAGTACGTGTGCGGCCAGATGGAGGAGGCGCTGCCCGAATCGCCGTCCATCGAGAACCGCATCATCGTGGCGGGCGAGCGCGACGGCTGGACGCCCTTCGACGAGCTGATCGAGGGCGAGTCCGGCGAGTTCGAGCGCCCGACGGGCGAAGGGGGCGTCACGAGCAAGGACATCATGCTCGTCTACTTCACGTCCGGCACCACGGGGCTCGCGAAGGCCGTGTGCCACAACTTCGCGCATCCGCTAGGCCACATCATCACCGCGAAGTACTGGCAGCAGGTGGAGGAGGACACGCTGCACATGAGCGTGACCGACAGCGGCTGGGCGAAGTTCGGCTGGGGCAAGATCTACGGCCAGTGGATCGCCGGCGCCACCATCTTCGCCTACGACATGGACAAGTTCGTGCCCACGAAGCTGCTGCAGAAGATCCAGGACTACAAGCTGACCACGTTCTGCGCGCCGCCCACCATGTACCGTTTCATGCTGCAGGAGGACGTGAGCGCCTACGACCTGTCGAGCGTGCACAACTTCGCCACGGCGGGCGAGCCGCTGAACGCCGAGGTCACGCTGGCTTGGGAGCGTCTGACGGGCAAGAGGATCCGCGAGGGCTTCGGCCAGACCGAAGGCCCGGTGCTGCTGGCGACGTTTCCCTGGGTCGACCCGCGCCCGGGCTCCATGGGCAAGCCCTCGCCGCTTTTGAACATCAAGCTGCTGGACGACGACGGCAACGAAGTGCCCGACGGCGAGGAGGGCGCCATCTGCGTGACGGGGCTCAAGGAGGCTTATCCGCCGGGCCTGTTCGTGGGGTACTACCGCGACGAGGACCGCACGCGCGAGGCCGTGGGCGGGGAGTACTACAACCTGCACGACATGGCGTGGCGCGACTCCGACGGCTACTGCTTCTTCGTGGGCCGCAACGACGACGTCATCAAGTGCTCGGGCTACCGCATCGGGCCCTTCGAGGTGGAGAGCGCCCTCGTGGAGCATCCTGCCGTGGTGGAATGCGCCGTCACGGCCGCGCCCGACCCCATCCGCGGCAAGGTGGTGAAGGCCACCATCGTGCTGGCGCGCGGCTACGAGCCCTCCGACGAGCTGGTGCGCGAGCTGCAGAACCACGTGAAGCACACGACGGCGCCCTACAAGTACCCGCGCATCGTGGAGTTCGTCGACGAGTTGCCCAAGACCATCGGCGGCAAGATCAAGCGCAAGCTGATCAGGAACAACGACGGCATCGAGGATTAAGGGGCCGGCCTGCCGGCC
>NZ_DBFEGU010000329.1:0-1865 GCF_048329335.1 Eggerthella sp.
GACGCGCGCGAGCTGGAGGCGGCGCTGTGCGCGCAGCCCGGCATCCTGGAGACGATGCGCGCGTCGAAGAAAGTGGACTTGCTGGTGAACGAGCGCTTCGATTTCGTCGAGGCGAAGGCGGTGCTCGACGACGTGGTGGAACGTCTGGGTCTCGAGGGCGCTGAGCCGGCTCAGGACCTGTCGCCCCACTACTTCGGCGGCCCGTCGCCCGACTGCCACGACTTGCAGGTGCCCGAAGGCCACGACGGCGAATGCGGCGGACGCTGCATCGGCATGGTGGGCGGCGCGCTGGTGTTCCAGCAGGAGGGCACGAACTACGTCGTGTCAGTCAAAGAGTGGGAGTCGCACGAGGTCGAGCTGCTGCTGGACGAAGTGGTGTGCACGTACGACTTCGCGCCCCAACAGTTCTCCTTGTTCTAAGGCGGGGTGGGCGAGGGCGTGCGCCTTCGCCCCGACGGCGGCATCGCGTGTGCGGTATCGACCGAAATGCCGCAGATCCGGCTTCCCTCGACTTCCTTGCCTTTTCTACGGGCAGGCTTCATTGCGGCTTCGGAATCGCTGCTTTTCAGGAACGGCACGGATGGTCGGTTCGATCTGCTGCAAAAACGGGTTTTTGGCGGCAAGGGGAACGAACGCTCCCGGCGGAAATCTTGCGACCAGGTGTTTTTCAGACTTCCCCGTGTTCGAGGGCTTTCGGTGGCGCTGAAGCCGCGAAATTGCTGCCAAGAACCCGTTTTTGCAGCAGATAGCTCAGTCCAAAGCGTACATCCGTCGCTTGATGCGGACGGCGTTTTTCCGCGTGCGGGGAATCGATAGGATGCAGCGTCCTTTTCTTCGGCTAAACATTCTTTCCTCGAGGTGCGGCGAGCCGTGATCGCGCTCCTTCTATGACGTAAAATAAAGCGGTTGTCCGAAACGTTCTGCAAACGGCTTGCTTTACTACTCTACTGTGATAAAGTACTACCAGCAAACGAACGGCGTGCGCGGCCGCGTGCGAACCGGCGAAACGATGCAGCGAAGGAAGAGAACCATGGATTACGTGACACCGGCAGGGTTCAGAGACGTGCTATCCGACGAGGCGTGCATGCGCGAGCGCATCGCTCGCGACGTGCAGGCATGCTTCGCGGCGCGCGGCTACCTGCCCATCGAGACGCCGACGCTGGAGGTCATGGACGTCATGCGCGCGGGCGGCCGTATGCCCGGCTCTCCCTTCAAGTTCTTCGACGCGAGCGGCGACCTTCTGGCCATGCGCCCCGACGTGACGCTGCAGGTGGCGCGCATGTGCGCGACGCGCCTCGCGGGCCAGCCGGGGCCGTTCCGCTTCCGTTACATGCAGCGCGTGTTCCGCGAGGCCGAAGGGCGCATGCAGGCGCAGGCGCGCGAGATGACGCAGATCGGCGTGGAATGCATCGGCGAGGCCGGGCCGCAAGCCGACGCGGAGGTGGTGGAGCTCATGGCGGAGGCGCTGGAGCTCGCGGGCGCGCGCGGCTGCAAGCTGGCCCTGGCCACGGTGGGCGTGCTGCGCGCGCTGCTGGCGGCCAGCGGGGCGTCCGCGCAGTGGACCGAGCGGGTGCTGGCGGCGTTCCACGCCTCGAACTTCGTGGAGGTCGACCGGCTCACGGGTGAGGCGGCGGCCGTGCCGCCCGTGTTCGCCGCGGCCATCCGCGCGCTGCCGCGCATCCGCGGCGGGCGCAAGGCGGTGGAGGAGGTGCGCGCGCTCGTGGCGCCCCTGGGGTGCGAGGACGGCCTCGACGACTTTGCCCGCACCTGCGACCTGCTGGCCGAGGCGGGCTTGGCCGACCGCATCCTCGTGGACTTCTCGGTGATGAGCTCGTTCGATTACTACACCGGCATCGTGTTCGAGG
>NZ_DBFEGU010000330.1:0-5706 GCF_048329335.1 Eggerthella sp.
TCCACCAGCCGTCCGGCGGCGCGCAGGGCCAGCAGACCGAGATCGCCATCGTGGCCGACTTCATGCTGAAGACCCGCAACCGCCTGAACAAGATCCTCGCGGACAACACGGGCCAGACGCTGGAGACCATCCAGAACGACACCGAGCGCGACAACTATATGACCGCCGAAGAGGCCGTCGCCTACGGCCTGGTCGACCGCATCACCACCTCGCGCGCGGTTGCGCCGAGCACCGACGAGTAGAGAAGCGAACAGGATACATGAACGACAGACGCGACGACGAATTCGAAGGCCGAGACGCCGATATCGCCTGCGCCTTCTGCGGCAAGCAGCCGCATCAGGTGGCGGCCATGATATCGGGGCCGAACGGCATCTACATCTGCGACGAGTGCATCTCCGTGTGCGCCGATGCCATGATGCGCGACCTGGGGCTGAGCGTTCCGGGCCACGACGAGGCAGCAATGGCGGAGGGCTTCTCCCACGCCGAGGAGGGCCGTCACGCGCGGGTGGGCGACGGGGTCGTGACGGCTTCGGTCGCCGATCCGGCGCCGGAGGACGTGCTGGCCGACCTGCCCACGCCCCACGAGCTGTACGCCGAGCTCTCCGAGCACGTGGTGGGCCAGGAGCAGGCGAAGCGCGCGCTGTCGGTGGCGGTGTACAACCACTACAAGCGCATCAGCCTGGGCGCGGACGCCGTAGACGGCGACGTGGAGCTGGCGAAGAGCAACATCATGCTTCTGGGTCCCACGGGCTCGGGCAAGACGCTGCTTGCGCAGACGCTGGCCCGCACGTTGCGCGTGCCGTTCGCCATCGCCGACGCCACCACCCTCACCGAGGCGGGCTACGTGGGCGAGGATGTGGAGAACATCCTGCTCAAGCTCATGACCGCGGCCGACTTCGATATCCCGCGCGCCGAGATCGGCATCATCTACATCGACGAGATCGACAAGGTGGCCCGCAAGGCCGAGAACCTGTCCATCACGCGCGACGTGTCGGGCGAGGGCGTGCAGCAGGCGCTGCTGAAGATCGTGGAGGGCACGGAGGCCAGCGTGCCGCCGCAGGGCGGCCGCAAGCACCCGCAGCAGGAGCTCATCCATATCGACACCACGAACATCCTGTTCATCCTGGGCGGCGCGTTTGTCGGGCTTGCCGACATCATCGCCGACCGCGTGGGCAAGAAGGGCCTGGGCTTCAACGCCGAGCTGCCCGAGAGCAAGAAGCACGCCGAGGCCGAGCTTTTGGCGCGCGTGCTGCCGGAGGATCTGAACAAGTACGGCATGATCCCCGAGTTCGTGGGGCGCATCCCCGTGGTGACGTCGCTCAACGAGCTTTCCGAGGAAGATCTCGTGCGCATCCTCACCGAGCCGAAGAACGCTCTGGTGAAGCAGTACACCAAGATGTTCGAGTTCGAGGATTCCGTGCTGACGTTCGAGCCGGAAGCCTTGAAAGTCATCGCTCACGAAGCGGTGGAGCACGGCACGGGCGCCCGCGGTCTGCGCTCCATCTGCGAGCGCGTGCTGCAGGACGTGATGTACGACCTGCCCGAGCAGAAAGGCCCGTCGACGGTGACCATCCGTGCGACGGACATCACGGGGGAGACAAAGCCCGACATCGAGCCGACGGACGGGGCGGAAGCTCTTCCGGCGGGCGATGCGGCAAGCCTGCAAAGCGCGTAGCGCGGGCGCAGGATACGGTAAACGAGCGGGCGGATCGCGGACGAGCGGCGCGCCCGCTTTTCGGTTTGAGAGACTTTGAGGACGAAAGAGCAGATCATGGCCGATAACACGAACGACAAGAGCGGCAAGAAGATCGACTACGACTTCGCCGCCCACGAGCGCCCGCTTTTCGACGCGTGGATGGACGCGGGCTACTTCCAGCGCACGCCCGAGCTGGGCGCGGGCACGGGGCAGCCCTACACCATCGTCATCCCGCCGCCGAACATCACGGGCGTGCTGCACATGGGCCACGCCCTCAACGACACCATCCAGGACACGTGCATCCGCCGCGCCCGCATGCAGGGCCGTCCCACGCGCTGGATCCTCGGCACCGACCACGCCGGCATCTCCACGCAGACCAAGGTGGACAAGAAGCTGGCCGACCAGGGCATCAGCCGTTTGGAAATCGGCCGCGAGGCGTTCATCGAGGCGTGCTACGACTGGTACAAGGAGTACGGCACCACCATCGTGAACCAGATCAAGGGCATGGGCTGCTCGTGCGACTACGCCGACGAGCACTTCACGCTGGAGCCGGCCTACGTGAAGGCCGTGCGCAAGCTGTTCGTGGACTGGTACCACGACGACCTCATCTACAAGGGCAAGCGCATCGTGAACTGGTGCCCCCACTGCACGACGTCCATCTCCGACGACGAGGCCGAGTACGTGGACGAGGCGGGGCACCTGTGGTACCTGCGCTACCCGCTGACCGAGCCCGAGGACGGCCTGGAGTACCTCGTGGTGGCCACGACGCGCCCCGAGACGATGCTCGGCGACACGGGCGTGGCGGTGAACCCGAAGGACGAGCGCTTCAAGCACCTCGTGGGCAAGACGGTGAAACTGCCGCTCGTCGACCGCGAGATCCCCATCTTCGCCGACTGGCACGTGGACAGGGAGTTCGGTACCGGCTGCGTGAAGACCACGCCCGCGCACGACCCGAACGACTGGGCGATGGGCGAGCGCAACGGCCTCGAGCGCATCAATATCTTCGACGAGACCGCGCACGTGGTGGACGGCTTCGGCGCGTTCAGCGGCATGGACCGCGACGAGGCCCGCGAAGCCGTCGTGGCCGCGTTCGACGAGCTGGGCTTGCTGGAGAAGGTGGAGGACCACGACCACTCCGTCATGACGTGCTACCGCTGCCACACGAAGCTCGAGCCCTGGGAGTCCGAGCAGTGGTTCGTGGCCGTGGACGGCCTCAAGCAGGACGCGGCGCGCGTGGTGGAGGACGGCTCCATCCAGTTCCACCCCGAGCGCTGGAAGCAGGTGTACCTCGACTGGCTGGACAACCTCAAGGACTGGTGCATCTCGCGCCAGCTGTGGTGGGGCCACCGCATCCCCATGTTCTACTGCGACGAGTGCGGCTGGGAGGACGCGTCGGTGGAGGACGTCGAGACGTGCCCCGTGTGCGGGAAGCCCGTGCGCCAGGACGAGGACGTGCTGGACACGTGGTTCTCGTCGCAGCTGTGGCCGTTCGCCACGATGGGCTGGACCGAGGAGGGCATGGACGCGCCGCAGATGAAGCAGGCGTATCCCACCCAGGTGCTGTCCACGGCTCGCGACATCATGGGCTTGTGGGTGGCGCGCATGGTGATGGCATCCATGTACTGCACCGATCGCATCCCGTTCGAGCACGTCATCATCCATCCCACGGTGATGGCCGCCGACGGCAAGCCCATGTCGAAGAGCCGCGGCAACGGCGTGGACCCGCTGCGCCTCATGGAGGACTACGGAGCCGACGGCATGCGCTTCGGCCTGCTCATGCAGGTGACGGGTGCGCAGGACCTCAAGTTCAACGAGGCGAAGCTGGAAAGCTCGCGCAATTTCGCGAACAAGATCCGCAACGCGGCGCGCTTCGTGACGATGAACCTCGACGACTACGTGCCGGGCGCGCCCGAGCCCGTGACGCCGGCCGACCGTTGGATATTCTCGCGCCTGGCGGGGCTCGTGGCCCGCGTCGACGAGGCGTACGGGAACTTCGAGTTCGGCGAGATCACGCGCGAGCTGTTCTCGTTCTTCTGGAACGAGTTCTGCGACTGGTACATCGAGTTTTCGAAGGCGCGCCTGAACGGCTCGCCTGAGGATCGCGCGGCGTGCCAGCGTAACCTCGTGTTCGTGCTCGACCAGGCGCTGCGCCTGCTGCACCCCATCATGCCGTTCGTGACGGAAGAGATCTATCAGCAGCTGCCTATCGACCGCACGGAGGCGCCGTACCTCATCGTGGCCGCATGGCCCGATGCCGATGCGCTGGCGCAGTACGTGGACGCGGATGCCGAGCGTGCCATCGACATGGTGTGCGAGACGGTATCGGCCATCCGCAGCACGCGCGCCCGCTACGGCATCTCGCCGAAGACGCAGCTGGCCGTGGCCGTGAAAGCGGGGGAGGACGACATCGCGCGCTTGGAGGCGCAGCGCGGGCTGATCGAGGGCATGGGCAATGTGGCCTCGCTTCAGATGGCCGCCGACGTGGAGAAGCCGGCCGAGTCCAGCGTGACGCTGGCGCCGGGCCTCGAGGTGTACATCGTGCTGTCGGGCCTGGTGGACTTTGAAGCCGAGCGCGCCCGCCTGGAGAAGGAGCGCGTGAAGCTGGCCGCCGACGCCGCGAAGCTGGGCAAGAAGCTGTCGAACCCGGGCTTTTTGGCGAAGGCCGCGCCCGAGATCGTGGAGAAGGATCGCGCCAAGCATGCCGAGATGACCGACAAGCTGGCTCGCGTGGAAGCGCAGCTGGCGGAGCTGGGGTAGCCTGTGTTCCCGTACGCGAGCATCCATCCTGAGGTTGCGAGCGCCGCGACCGACCTGCTGAGATTCGATTATTACCGGTTGGTCGATCCGCGCGACCACCGGGTGTTCGCGTACGACCGCGATGGGGATCGTCTGATCGAGGTCGACGGTCCCTGCTACCAGCTGTGGAACCAGGACGATCCGTGTCTCAACTGCTCGTCGCGCGCTTGCCTGACGATGCAGGACGCCGTGTTCAAGATCGAGTACCTCGACGGTCGCGTGCTTCACGTGACCAGCGTGCCGATGGACATAGAGGGCGCCGAGCTTGTGCTCGAGCTGATCAAGGATGTGACGGACAGCCTGCTGGTGGCCGACATCGAGGTGCGCGACAACATCGAGATCACCCAAATGATCACGAAGTTCAACGAACTCGCCGTGCGCGACGGGTTCACGAAGCTGTACAACAAGACCTTCATCAACAACGAGCTGGAATCTCTCGTTCAGGCTGCACGTGGCGGATCGCCGGCGGGAGAGGCCGCCGTGGTTCTGCTCGACATCGATGGATTCAAGCAGATCAACGATACGTACGGGCATATTGCCGGCGACGACGCCTTGCAGTACTTCGCGAGCAAGATGCGCAGTTTCTCACGCTCTTTCGACGGGTGGGTCGGACGTTTCGGCGGCGATGAGTTCGTGCTGTGCGCGCCGAAAGGACTTTCGGAAGGCGATCTGGAGCGTCTGTTCGCTGAGATCGACGCGATCGAGCGCCATGCGTTCCAGGCTGAGGCGGGGTCGTTCTCGCTTGCGGCAAGTTGCGGCGTGTGCTTCGTGCGGCCGGATGACACCGTTCGCTCGCTGCTGGATCGCGCTGACGTTGCCATGTACCGGGCGAAGGAAAGCGGCCGAAGGTGGGTTGAGCGCTAGGGCGTGCGGAGCGCCGTCGAGGTGCGCGGTTGATTTTGCGATCCGGCGTTCGGCCATCGAGCCACTTGTCGAAGGAACCCGTGCGATTCGTCGTTCTGGACGAAGCCGCCAGGGCTCCGCACGTTGCCATCCTGAGCGAAACGACCGCAGGACGGTGCCATCATGGAGGCGATCAACGAGCGCTTCAAAGGTGGAAGCATCGCGGACTCATGTAGTCAGCTTTACTTGCGCCCCCTGTGCATCCCGAAGATGCACAGGGGGCGTTTTCGTGTTGCAGGGGCGACGGCTCTTTTGAATCGTATAGAAACCGCGTTGGATTTGTCGGTGAACCGCGTGTAATCCGCGTTGGA
>NZ_DBFEGU010000331.1:0-1305 GCF_048329335.1 Eggerthella sp.
AGCGGGGCGGCGGCGAGGAGATGTACGTCTGCTCCGCCGTGCTGAACCTGTACAATACGAACACGCCTTTTGCAGATGATCAGTGGGTTCTGCTGGGGGCGGTGCCGGGCCGCACGCTGTTCGCGCTCAAGCACGATACGCTGCTGATTATGCTGGCGCTGCTGGCATCCATCGTTCTCACCAGTCTGGTGACGATCCTGATCACCGTACGTTCGGTTTCGCAGCCCATCGTCAAGCTGGCGGCCGAAGTGCGCGCGACGGACCCGGCGGCTCCCGCCCGCCTGCAAAAAACGGATATCACAGAGCTGGACGCACTGGCGGGCTCCATCGAGACGCTCAGCGACGAAGTGCTGCGCGCGGGCGGCAAGTTCACCCAGATCCTGGAGATGGCCAGCGTGCGCATGGGCGGTTTTGAGGTGGACGGCCGGGACGGCACGCTGTTCCTCACCGACCAGTTTTTCGACGTATTCGGCCGTCCGGAGCTGGCGAGCACCGTGCGCGGCCCACAGTCCTTCGAGAGAGCGATGGATGCCCTGCACGTCTATGTGACGGAACGGGAAAAAACCGACGACGAGTATACGGAATACATTTTCCGCATGCCGGAGCCGGACGGCGTGCGCTGGGTGCGTATGCGCCTGCTGCGCAGCAGTTCCCGCTGGACGGGCCTGGCCGAGGACATCACCAGTGACAGGATGTCGTTGGAACGCATGGAATACGAGCGTGACCACGATGTGCTCACCGAGCTTTATAACCGCCGCGCATTCAAACGTATGGCGCTGGCGTTGCTGGCCCGAGGGCCGCAGGCGGCGTGCGTGGGTGCGCTGGTGATGCTGGATCTGGACAACCTGAAGTATATCAACGATACCTACGGCCACGATATGGGCGACGCCTATATCCGCTGTATGGCCGCGAGCCTTCCCAGCCCCGACGGGGAACGCTGCCTTGTGGCACGCATGTCCGGCGATGAGTTCTTCGTGCTGTTCCACGGTTATGACACACAGGAAGAAGTGCGCGGGCAGATCGCCCTGCTGCGCCAGCGTATGACGCGGGCTTCGCTTACGCTGCCCGACGGCGTGCGCCAGCCGGTGCGGGCTTCCGGCGGCGTGGCTTGGTATCCGGCGGACAGCGACCGGTTCGACGAGCTGGTGCGCTATGCGGATTTCGCCATGTACCAGGTGAAGAACAGCGGCAAGGGCGAATTTGCGGAATTCGACGGCGAGGCATACCGGCGTGACGCCTATCTGGTGCAGAGCCGCGGCGTGCTGCACCGTTTGCTGGAGCAGCGGCTGGTGGATTACCACTTCC
>NZ_DBFEGU010000332.1:0-2716 GCF_048329335.1 Eggerthella sp.
CGACGGGTTCATCGGCATACCGTTGGCCATGCAATTCTTCGGCTCGTCCGGCATGTTGTACGCCATCGCGGCGAATATCGTGTTCAACATCACCCTTTTCAGCTTCGGCATCGCGGTTTTGCAGGACAAGGCGAAGCCCGATATCAAGGGCATTCTGCTGAACCCTTGTCTGATCTGCACCGTCGTCGCGCTTGTGCTGTACGCGCTTCCGTTCAGGTTCCCGACCCCCATCGCGGACGCGTTCAATATGGCCGGTTCTATGATGACGCCGCTGGCCATGTTCATAATCGGCTACGAAATGTCGCGCATGAAGCTGTCGGATGTGGTGAGAGACAAATGGGCGTACATCGTTTCCTTCATGCGCCTGCTGGCCTTGCCCGCTCTGGCTGCGGTCGTCCTCTCGTTCGTGCCCGGGATCGACCCGCTGGTGGCTTCGGTCAGCGTCTTCCTGCTTGCCATGCCGTGCGGCACGCTCAACGTCATTCTGTCCCAGCAATACGGTGCGAACCCGAAGTTCGCCGCCCGGGCCACGACGCAAAGCATGTTCCTGTTCCTGCTCACCGTGCCTCTTATCCTGATCCTGGTGAAGGTGCTGTTCTGACTGATGGGGCGGCTCTTCCCGCGCGCCGAGCCTTCTCTCGGCTCGAATTGTTTCACGTGAAACATTTGAGGTCCGACGCGGATTGTTTCCCGTGACGCAATCCGGGCGCGACACGAGATGCTCTTCGTGGGACATTCGAGGTTGCGATGTGGGATGTTTCACGTGAAACATCCCGGATGCCGCGCAGGCTCCTTCTGCGATGGGCGCAGCATGCGATGCCCTGGGCGAGCCGTGTCGATACCGGTTTTCCGACCGCTTGCGACCGCGTTGCCCGATCCCTTCCTCTGCCTGCCGCGCCGGTTGACCCTCTGCGTGAACGCCTCACCCGTTGCCGTTGTGCGCCTTTGGCGTCGGCACCCTCCCCGCCGTCCGGCGATCGAACCCTCCGGAACTCATGTGGAGACCTCGAAAAGAACATGTGCAAACTCCATTTGCCCTCCAGATTGATATACTGTAATTCTGTGGTTCGAACACCGAAAGGAAAAACAGACATGCCGAGCACGGTTCTGATTGGCGCCCAGTGGGGCGACGAAGGCAAGGGCAAAGTCACCGACCTGATCGCGCGCGAATACGATTACGTGGTTCGCTACCAGGGCGGCAACAACGCGGGTCACACGGTCATCCACGGCGACAAGAAGCTCGCGCTGCACCTCATGCCCTCCGGCGTCATGTACGAGCATGCGGTTCCGGTCATCGGCAACGGCGTGGTCGTTGATCCCGGCGTGCTCATCAAGGAGATGGCCATGCTGGAAGCCGAAGGCATCTCCTGCAAGAACCTCAAGATCTCGTGCGACGCGCATGTGATCATGCCGTACCACAAGGATTTCGACGGCGCCGACGAGAAGCGCCTGGGCGAGAACAAGATCGGCACCACGAAGCGCGGCATCGGCCCCTGCTACCAGGACAAAGTGGCCCGCAAGGGCATTCGCATCCAGGACCTGCTGGACGAGAAGATCTTCCGCCTCAAGTTGGAAGCGGTGCTTTCGCAGAAGAACCCCATCCTCGAGAAGATCTACGGCCTGCACACCTACACGGTGGAGGAGATCTGCGAGGAGTACCTGCCCTATGCGCGCATCCTCAAGCCGTACATGGCCGAGACGGCCCAGCTGCTGAACGAGGCCGTGCGCGCCGGCAAGTCCATCCTGTTCGAGGGCGCGCAGGGCACGTTACTCGACATCGACCACGGCACGTACCCCTACGTCACGTCCTCGTCGTGCTGCGCCGGCGGCGCCGCCACGGGCACGGGCGTGGGCCCCACGGTCATCGATCGCGTACTGGGCATCCAGAAGGCCTACGTCACGCGCGTGGGCGAAGGCCCCTTCCCCACGGAGCAGCGCTTCCCCGAGGACGGCGGCGAAGGCGAGGAGGCCGAGGTCGGCGAGCTGCTGTGCAAGGTGGGCCACGAGTTCGGCGTGACCACGGGGCGCAAGCGCCGCTGCGGCTGGTTCGACGCGGTCATCGCGCGCTACGCGGCCGAGGTCAACGGCCTCACCGACGTGGCGCTGACGAAGCTCGACGTGCTGTCGGCCTTCGACACCATCAAGGTGTGCACGGCCTACGAGTGCGAGGGCAAGGTGTACGATTACTTCCCCATGCAGCAGAGCGTGCTGTTCCACGCGAAGCCCGTGTACGAGGAGCTTCCCGGTTGGAAGGGCGTCGACATCACCGAGTGCCGCACGTTCGAGGAGCTTCCCGAGAACGCCCAGCGTTACGTGGAGTACCTGGAGAAGATCACCGGCGTGCCGGTCAGCATCATCGCTGTCGGCCCCGATCGCGACCAGACCATCATGCGAGGCTGGGATCGGTAATGTTCCGCCGTTCTGTCGAACGGCGGAACGACTCGACGCTGCGAAGCGCCGATGCACCCGATCTCGCGGCGATGCCGACGGCTCGCGTACCGAAGTATCCCCTACGGGGACTTCCTTCGGGGCGCGCTTCGCCCTCGCCATCCCCACGATCTCGGGCACCTCGGCGCTTCTCGCTGACGTATGAGTTCGACCTGCAAAACGACGAAACGTTTCACGTGAAACACTTCGTCGCAATGACGTGCGATATGGGAACAAATGTTTCACGTGAAACAGTGGCAACACCAGCAGCACTGAAGCGCTTTTGCAC
>NZ_DBFEGU010000333.1:0-6951 GCF_048329335.1 Eggerthella sp.
GTCGTAGGTGGCTAGCACGTGCGTCCAGGCGTTCAGCGGCACAGTGGCTTCGGTGCAGCGGTAGCCCGATCCCGTGTTGACGTAGTGCTGCAGCTGGGGCGCATAGTAGCTGAGGTCCTGGCCGGCGCCTTGCGCGCTGGAGAACAAGTCGAAGTAGCCGCTCGTCGGGTTCGCCGTGAATTGGAACAGCACTTCGATCGTTTCGGCTTGCGCGATGGCCGCGTAATCGTCGGCGGTGAAATCGTATCCTACGGCAGATGAGCCGTCGAACACGGCTACGGGCACGCCGAACGAATCGCTCTCGTAGGTCAGCGTGCCGGTGGGCACGGCGTTGTGCGGCGCCAACGCGGCATCTGCGTGGCTTCCTGTGGAGAAGTCCACGGACAGCAGCGGGTTGCCCAGAGCCGGCGTGACCCGGGCCGCCGTGCGGAACGCCGCCTCCCCGACGAGCGTCTCCTTCCCGAACGGGTTCGCGGCGAACACGCGCAGCACGTACGACGTGTCCTCGGCAAGCCCCGCGCCGAACAGCGGACGCTCGAACACCTCGGCGCGGTTCGCCTCGGCCTTGTAGTAGTCGGACATGAAGCGCGCATCGTACACCGCCGTGTCAGGCGCTTCGGCCAAGGCGACTACCGCGCGATACGAAATGACGATGTCGTCTTCGAGCCCGCTTGCGTCGGGCGCCACCCGGGCGGCCTTTACGCTGAACGAGGCACCGTTCGCCGTGACGGACTCCTCGATCACCGCTACTTCGGCGCCGTCCAGCACGAGGGGCGGCTTGCTGCGCGCGGCCATGCCTGCGTGCGTGTAGCGAAAGGCGGTCGTTCCCTTCGACGGCTCGATGACCCACGGTGCGCCGAGGGCGCATCCGCTGCGGAAGTCGAGTCGGTGTACGGACACGGAGTTGGTCGCCGGGTCGATTTCCACGAGTTCGCATTGATTCGCGTCCCAGCCGGCGTTCGGGTGGCCGCCTGCGCTGCCGGTTTCGTCGTGCCCGTCGTTTTCCATCCAGAAGTTATTGGCGAACGTGGCGGTTTGGATGAGCGTGAACCCGTCGTCCTGATAAATGGAGCGCGGGTCCGCCATAGGGATGTGGGTGTGGCCGGAGAAGTGGATGATCTGCGGATACTTCTCGCACAGCTCCTGGTAGAACGCGCCGGACTGCGCCGTGTTGGCATTCTCGTCGAACTGGCCGTTCCAGCTGTTCGAACCCGAGTACCATACGGTGTTCGGGAAAGGGTGATGCGTGAGCAGGAATATGGGCTTGGCCGGATCCTCCGCCGCCGCGGCCGCGCAGCGTTCGAGGATCCAATCGCGCTTCGCTCCGTACCAGCTGTTGTCGTAGCCGCCCGGTTCGGGCGCGACCGCCAGCACGTGGTAGCCTCCTACGGCGAAGTCGGCATCCGCCTGGCCTTCGTTCGCACCGCCTGGCATTTGGAACGAACCGGGCACGTTCAGCTCCGAGGCTAGGAACGTCTTGAACGCGTCCTGGGCGTTCTGCTTGCTGCCGCTCCAGTTGTAGTACTCGTGGTTGCCCATGACGATGCCGACCGGCTTGCGCGCGTTAGCGTTCAGCAGTTGCGCGAGCTCGACGTACTGGTCCGGGTGGCCGGTGTCGGCCGAGTCGCCCACGAAGAAATGCGCGTCCACGTCGGGTGCCATGGCGTAGATGGCCGAGAACGCTTCAGGGATCTTGTCGCGGTAGTTGTTGTTCGGGCTTGCGCCGACATGGGTGTCGCTGTGCACGGTGAAGCGGATCTTGTCGCCGGACAAAGGCGGCCAGTTCGGGGCTGCGGGCTGCGTGAACGCGGCTGCGGCCTGCTGCTCCGGAAAGACGAGCATCCCTGCGGCGGCTGACACGCCGGTGACGGCGGCCAACTTGAGGAACGCGCGTCGCGACACGCCGAATGTGCCGCGGTCGTAGGCTGACGCGAGCTGTTGGGGATCCATGGTTTCCTTTCGATCGACGGTATGACGCGCTCAATCGTAGGCGAGCCACGTAAGACCCGCGCAAGAAGCACGTCGTGCGAGGGAAAGGATCTGGTAAGAATTTCGCGAAGCCTTCGAGGCGCGGTGAACCGCGCGAACCACGCGCCCCGCCGCGCTGAAAAAGGTCTACCCGTTCACCACGGTGCCGCCGTTCACGTGGATCACCTGGCCGGAGACGTAGCTGGAATCGTCGCTGGCCAGAAAGACGTAGGCGGGCGCCAGCTCGTAGGGCTGGCCGGGGCGTCCCATGGGCGTCGACTCGCCGAAGTGCTTCACCTTGTCGCTGTCGAGCCCGTACGAGGCGGGGTTCAGCGGCGTCCAGATAGGCCCGGGCGCCACGCCGTTCACGCGGATGCGGCGGCTTACGAGGTCTTCGTTCTCGGAGAGCGAGCGGGTGAACGCGGTGATGGCCCCCTTCGTGGCCGAGTAGTCCAGCAGGTTCGGCGAGCCCTGATAGGCGGTCACCGACGTGGTGTTCACGATGGCTCCTCCCTCGGGCAGATGGGGGAGTGCGGCTTTCACCAGGTAGAACATGCTGAAGATGTTGGTCTGGAACGTGCGGACCAGCTGCTCTTGGGTCAAGTCGAGGATGCTCTCGGCGGGCGTCTGCTCTCCGGCGTTGTTCACGAGCACGTCGAGGCGACCCCATTCGGCCGCGATCCCCTCGACCATATCGCGGCAGAACGCCTCGTCGCCTATGTCGCCCTTGAACACGAGCGCGCGCCGTCCCAGTTCGCGGATGCGCTCGGCCACCGTCTGCGCGTCGTCGTCGGACGAGTAGTAGGCGATCGCCACGTCGGCGCCCTCTTTGGCGAACGCGATGGCCACGGCCGCGCCGATGCCGCTGTCGCCACCGGTGACGAGGGCCGCCTTGCCGTCCAGCTTGCCTGCTGCCCGGTAGAGGTCGCTTTCCAACTGCGGCTTGGGATCGACGTTCTCGCGCGTGTCGTCCATGGCATAGCCCGCTTTCGGGGCTTGGGTTTCCAATGCTACGAGTTCCGACATCGAAGTGCTCCTTTCGGATCGGTTGCTTCGACCGCATCGTAGCCGCAGCGGCCTCGTTCGCCTCCGGGCGGTCGTCAGGCGTTGCCGGAGGTTTTTCAGCCGGTTTCCTTCGCCTATAATAGACGCGTCGCGAAGCGCCCGGCGCGCTTCGTCGCTTCAACGACGAAAGGGCGCCCATGCTGTCATCCGAGGGATCCATCCTGCTCATCGCGAACCCTGCCGCTCAGAACGGCAACGGGGCGGCTGCGGCGCAGCGCGCCGTCGGGTTGCTGCGTGCCCAGCTGGGGGAGGACGCGGTCGTGCTCGCTCGCACGGCGGGGCCGCGGCACGCCTCCGAGATCGCCGAGCGCGCCGAAGGCTGCTCGACGGTGATCGCGCTGGGCGGCGACGGCGTCATCCACGAGGTGGCGGGCGGGCTCATGAGGCGCCCGGCTGCGCGGCGGCCGGCGCTCGGCGTGATACCCGTAGGGTCGGGCAACGATTACGCGCGCACGCTGGGCGTCTCGAACAAGGTTGACGAGGCGTGCGCCCAGCTGCTGAGGGCAGAGGCGCGTCTTGCGGACGTAGGGCGCGTGAACGGCCATTGGTTCGTGGAAACGCTCTCGTTCGGCCTGGATGCCGCCATCGCGCTCGACACGATGGAGCGGCGCGTGCGCACGGGCCGCACGGGAACCGTCCTGTACATGGAGAGCGGCGTCGATCAGCTGCTGCATCATCTCGACTTGCGGCGCTACCGCGCGTCGTTCGACGGGGGCGAGACGGTGGAGGCGGAATCCGTCACGTTCGCCGTGCAGATCGGGCCCTATTACGGCGGTGGGTTCAAGATCTGCCCCGCCGCGCGCATCGACGACGGCCTCTTGGACGTGTGCGTCGCCCATCCGCCCGTCGGCGCAGCGCGCGCCCTCTACATCTTCCTGCGTGCCAAAGGCGGCAAGCACGTTCGTTTCAAGCAGATCGAGCTGCGCCGATGCCGTACGCTGCACCTCGAGTTCGACGAGGCCCCTCCCGCCCAGATGGACGGCGAGCTCATCGAGGGCACCTCGTTCGACATCGCCGTGGAGCCCGCCGCGCTGAACGTGCTCGTGCCCTTCTGAGAAAACGTGCGCTCCACGATAGGGCTTCGCGCAATATGATACGAGGGCATCGCTATGAACCGCCTCCCGTTTCTTGGACAAGGAAGCAAAGTTCGAGAGGCGGGAGGCTTCTTTACGTCGCCGGAGCATGACGGGAAGATGCGCGGATCCGCGGTCGAGCTGTTCGCGAGGGGCGCAAAGGGGGCTGGCCTCCTTGAAGATGGTTTGCCTAGGAGGCAATCTGCTGCTTGTATCTTTCAAGCGATGCGTTCCACCGGTCAAAGGCGCTGTCCGAACGATGGTCGGGAAGTCCGTACTTTTCCGATAAGAGCTTTCCCATATAAGCCGAAACTTTGGTTGCGCCGTCGAAGTTCAGATGGTCTCCTTTGTCGTGCGTATCGGTGCTCCAGTCGATCGGAACCTTGTCGGGCCCTTCGTTCAGGTCGTAATAGTCGACGCCGAGTTCCCGGGCCAGCTCGCTCATGCCGTTGTGTTTGGCCGTGTTCCAATTGACCGTGCTCGGCGTGCTGACGAACACGGGAGTAGCGCCGTTCGCTCTGCAAGCTTCGACCATGGCGGTTATGTACTGGCGGTTCACAACGTCTACCGGCAGCGCCTCGCTGCTCGGCGTCATGTGATTGACGGCGTCGGCCGGATTCACCCCGCGGTTGACGACGAACCCCTTCAGCGGGTCGCTCCATGTGGCCGAAGGCTTCCCTAAGAAGTCTTGCGCATCCAGGCTCTTCCATCGATCGTGGTATTCGAAGACGGGCAGCTTGTTCTGGAAAAGGCTCAGAACTGCGTCATCCGGCTTGATCGGCGAGTAGATGGAGTTCGTTTCGAATACGACGACCTTGGGCTTTTGGGAACGAAGCGCTTTTTCCAGCAATCGGTACCCGTACGTCAATCGCTGACCCGACGTAGCGCTTACGTACGAGGTGAAGCCATGCTCTTCCCACATCTGCAACGGGGAGAACGAGCTGTACGCCTCGCTGTCGCCGATGAATATCGCATCGAGGGAGCGGCCCGGCTCGCCGAAGATCCCGTTGGCGGCTTCTGAAACCTGGCCGAATTCCTTCTGGTTGTTTTTCGGCTGGACGACGCTCGATACCGCCCAAAGAAGGCCGAGCGTTGCAGCCGCCACGAAAACCGCGGTCGCAAGCACCTTGAAGGCGCTGCGTAGTTTCACTGCTCTCATGCATGCTCCTAAAACTGCGCGTACATCGGGTCGACCGGCGTGTAGCCAAGGCCGTAGGCTCCGAACGTCACGGTTCCCACGAACAGAAGAATCACGAGGCTCCATCTCAGGAGCGCGCTTTGCGCAGTCGCCCACTCCCACAAATTGCAGCCCCGCTCCTTCACTACGCCTACTGCGAGAACCAGCATCATGAACAAGGTTACTATGAGGCCGTCGCCAACGCCGAATCCGATTTGCAACGCCGATCCCGTCGTAAAGGCTTCGATAGTGAAATCGCCCGCAATCCGTCCCATCATGGCAAGCCCCGCCTCAAGCGAGTTAGAGCGAAAGAACAGCTCGCCGACGAAGATGATCGCCAGCGTCCGGACGGTCTGGAACGTTCGATAAGGCCAGCTATTGCGGTCGATGCCGAAGTGCTGCGCCGCACGCGCGCATGGAGGCTCGATCAAGCCGCCCGCCATGATCAGGACGAAGTAGTACAAACCGAAGAAGATGTACTGGCTGCCGGCGCCATGCCACAAGCCGTTGCCGATCCACACGCAGAACAGCGCAACGGAGCTTGCCAGAAGCGGACCGTATCTGTTTCCGAAACGCCTGCGCGCCTTGGTCGTCAGCATCTTGCATGGCTTGGACAACGAGATAGGGTAGTACACGTAGTCTTTGAACCACAGGCCCAGCGTGATATGCCAACGTTGCCAGAATTCGGAGGCGGTGCGGGAGAAGAACGGCTGCCTGAAGTTTTCGGGCAGCGTTACGTTGAACACGCGGCCCATGCCCAGGGCGACGTCCATCGTTCCTGAGAAATCGCAGTACAGCTGAATGGTGTACAGGATCGCAGCTAAGGCTATGACGCCTCCGTCGTACGAACCGTAATTGTCGAACACCGGCTTCACGAACGCGTTCAGCCGGTCCGCGACGATGATCTTCTTCGCCATGCCCCACATAATGCGCAAGGTTCCGGCGTACAGGTTCTTTCGATTAAGCGGTTCGCCCGCGATAAGGCTGGGCGCAACGTCGTTGTATCTGCTGAGCGGTCCTTCCATGATTCCTGGAAAAAACGCCAGGAACAGCGCCACGTGCCCAAGGTTCTTGTCGGCCTTCGTGCGTTCGCGATACACATCCACAACGTATGAAACGGCCATCAACGTGTAAAACGATATCCCGATGGGCAATGCGAAGCTGGGGATGGAAAGGTCGATCGAAATGCCGAACGCCGCCAGCGCGGAAGCCAGCGACAGCCCGAAGAACCCCGAGTATTTCAGGACGGCCAGAATGCCGATATTGGCGACGACGGCCGCGAAGACGATACGGCGGTTCTTCCGCTTGCAGGCCTCGCGTATCTCGCGTTTGCCCGAGCTGGCTGTCGCCAGTTGCCGGTTCTTCTCTTCAAGGTTGGCGCCCATCATGCGGGCGCACGCGTACACGACTGCCGTCGACAGGGCGACGAACGCGATAAGCGCGCCGCTGAGCGCGAAGAAGAAGCCGTAGCTGGCCAGCAGGAGCACCGCCCACCTAAAGCGCCTTGGCGCCATGCCGTACAACATGACCGTAATCGGCAAAAAGGCCGTGAAGAAAAGGGCGGAATAGTACGACGTCATTAAAATGATTCCCTACTCGAGCGATTCGCGCAGGCTAAGCCTGCTCTGCTTGCAGGCGCGCCATCAGGGAGCATACGGCCTCAACCGA
>NZ_DBFEGU010000334.1:0-8083 GCF_048329335.1 Eggerthella sp.
GTACGAGACGGTGCAGCTGCTGGAGCCGGTCGGCGTGACCGCTGATGGCAGCATCGTCGATGCCGACGATCCGGCCGCCGTGGAAACCATCGACCAGGCGACGGTGCCGATGGGCCCGCAGGCCAGCCAGGTCGCCATCAAGCAGCTGGGCACGAACGGCGGCGGCTACAACGGCGTGAACTCCGCAAGCGCGCTCGAGAACCCCACGCCCCTCACCAACCTGGTGCAATGCCTGTCGCTGCTGCTCATCCCCGTGGCGTGCGTGTTCAGCTTCGGCCGCTTCGTCATGGATCGCCGCCAGGGGCGCGCCGTGTTCGCGGCCATGTTCATCTTGCTGGTAGGCGCGCTCGTGGCCATCGCGGTGTTCGAGCAGATGGGCACGCCCCAGCTGGCGGCCGACGGGCAGGTGTACATGGGCGCCAGCGGGCAATCCGGCGGCAACATGGAAGGCAAGGAGACGCGCTTCGGCGTGACCGACTCGTCGCTGTGGGCCGCGTTCACCACGGCCGCCTCGAACGGTTCGGTCAACGCCATGCACGACAGCTTCACGCCTATCGGCGGCATGGTGCCCATCGTGTTGATGGCGCTGGGAGAGGTGGTGTTCGGAGGCGTCGGCTGCGGCTTGTACGGCATGCTGGGCTTCGTCATCCTCACGGTGTTCATCGCCGGGCTCATGGTGGGCCGCACGCCCGAGTACCTGGGCAAGAAAATCGGCCCGAAGGAGATGCGCATGGCCGTGATCCTGTGCATCACCACGCCGCTGCTCATCCTAGTCGGCGCGGGCATCATGAGCCTCGACCCGGCGACGGCGAACAGCCTGAACAATCCCGGCGTGCACGGGTTTTCGGAAGTGCTGTACGCTGCCACGTCCGCAGGAGGCAACAACGGTTCGGCCTTCGCGGGATTCAACGGCAACACGCCTCTGATCAACCTGGTGCTGGGATTCGAGATGTTGGCGAACCGCTTCATCCCCATCGCGGCGGTGTGCGTGCTGGCCGGCAGCCTGGCCGTACGTCCCAAGGTGGCGACGAGCGCCGGCACGCTGTCCACCAGCAACGCGCTGTTCGTGTTCCTGCTCGTACTCATGGTGCTGCTGATCGGCGCGCTCACGATGTTCCCCGCGCTTGCGCTGGGTCCCGTGGCCGAACAGCTGATGATGGTGCTCTAGGAAGGCGGGCGAAAGAAAGATGACGACTACTGCAATGAACGAAACTCCTATGGGCGCAAGCCCGCAAGGTGGCAAGCGCGCCGGGCGCAAGGCGTCGATGAGCGCGTTGGCCAAGCGCGCCGTGATCGACTCGTTCGCGAAGCTCACGCCGCGCGAGCAGGCGAAGAACCCGGTCATGCTCATGGTGTATATTTCGGCTATCCTGACGCTCGGCCTGTTCGCGCTGTCGCTGTTCGGCATCGCCGATGCGCATCCCGCTTTCATCTTCGCCGTATCGGCGGTGCTGTGGCTCACGGTGCTGTTCGCGAACTTCGCGGAGGCGCTCGCCGAGGGACGCGGCAAGGCTCAAGCCGACTCGTTGCGCGCCGCGAAGCGCGACATCGACGCCCATAAGCTGAACGAAGGCCTTGTGGCCAAAGGCACCCATGCGGACGACCCGGCCGAGTTCTTCCGGCTCAACGCCGAGGAGGTGAGTTCGGCCGTCCTCAAGAAGAAGGACCTGTTCTTCGTGACGGCGAACGAACAGATTCCCGCCGACGGCGAAATAGTCATGGGAGCCGCGTCGGTTGACGAAAGCGCCATCACGGGCGAGTCCGCCCCGGTCATCCGCGAGGCCGGCGGCGATCGATCGGCCGTCACCGGGGGCACCACGGTGCTGTCCGACTGGCTGGTGGTGCGCGTGACGGCCGATGCCGGTCACAGCTTCCTCGACCAGATGATCGCCATGGTGGAATCGGCCGCGCGTAAGAAGACGCCGAACGAGATCGCGCTCGAGATCCTGCTCATCGCGCTGACCATCGTGTTCTTGGTCGTGTCCGTGTCGCTGTTCGCGTTCAGCGGGTTCGGCGCCAGCCAGGAGGGCATCGCGAATCCCACCACCATCGCCTCGCTCGTCGCGCTGTTCGTGTGCTTGGCGCCTACCACCATCGGCGCGCTGCTGAGCGCCATCGGCATCGCAGGCATGAGCCGCCTCAACCAGGCGAACGTGCTGGCCATGAGCGGCCGCGCCGTGGAGGCGGCTGGCGACGTGGACGTGCTGCTGCTGGACAAGACGGGCACCATCACGCTGGGCAACCGCCAGGCGGCCGAGTTCATCCCGGTCGACGGCGCAAGCGAGCGCGAGGTTGCCGACGCGGCGCAACTGGCAAGCCTCACCGACGAGACGCCGGAGGGTCGCAGCATCGTGGTGCTGGCGAAGGAGCTGTTCGACATCCGCGCCCGCGTGCTGGAAGGGTCGGGCATGACGACCATCCCGTTCACGGCGCAGACGCGCATGAGCGGCGTGGACTTCGAGGGCCACGAGATTCGGAAGGGGGCGGCCGATGCCGTCAAGAGTTATGTGGAGTCGTGCGGCGGCACGTACAGCGCTCAGTGCGCCTCAGCGGTTGAGCATGTCTCGCGCGCAGGCGGCACTCCGCTGCTTGTTGCTCGCGATCATCGTATTCTGGGCGTCGTCTATCTGAAGGACATCGTCAAGCAGGGCATCAAGGAGAATTTCGCCGACTTGCGCACGATGGGCATCAAAACCGTCATGATCACGGGCGACAACCCGCTGACGGCCGCCGCCATCGCCGCCGAGGCCGGCGTGGACGACTTCATCGCCGAGGCAACGCCCGAGACGAAGCTGGCCGCCATCCGGCAGTATCAGGCCGAGGGCCACATGGTGGCCATGACGGGCGACGGCACGAACGACGCGCCGGCGCTCGCGCAGGCCGATGTGGCCGTGGCCATGAACAGCGGCACCCAGGCGGCGAAAGAGGCCGGCAACATGGTGGACCTCGATTCCAGCCCCACGAAGCTCATCGACATCGTGCGCATCGGCAAACAGCTGCTCATGACGCGCGGCAGCCTGACCACGTTCTCAATCGCCAACGACGTGGCGAAGTACTTCGCCATCATCCCGGCGTTGTTCGTGCCGTTGTACCCCGCGCTCGAGGCGCTCAACATCATGCGCCTGACCAGCCCCACCACCGCCATCTTGGCGGCCGTCATATACAACGCGCTCATCATCGTGGCGCTCATCCCGTTGGCTCTTAAAGGCGTGAAGTACCGCGAGGCCACGTCCCAGAGCCTGCTCAAGCGCAACCTGGCCGTGTACGGCCTGGGCGGCATCGTCTTGCCGTTCGCCGCCATCAAACTGCTGGACATGGGCCTGACGGCGCTGGGCGTCGCGTAGGAAGGAAAGGATCCATCATGACGTTCAAATTGGGAAACCAAGCGAAGACCTGGGGAAGTGCGGCGTTGTTCTTCCTCGTCACCACGGTGCTGTGCGGCGTGATCTACACGGCGGCGTGCACGGGTTTGGCGCAGCTTTTCTTTCCGCACCAGGCGAACGGCTCCATCATCGAAGTCGACGGAACGAAGTACGGAAGCGAGCTGGTGGGCCAGCGGTTCACCGACGAGAAGCACCTGTGGGGCCGCGCCATGAACCCCAGCACGGGCACGTTCACCGATGCCGAGGGAAACGACGTGCTGTGGTACGCCCCGTCCAATCTCAGCCCTGCGGGCGACGAGTTCGCGACGGCGGTGCAGGATCGCGTCGAGCAGATCCGCGCGGCTCATCCCGAGATGGGGAACAAGCCCATCCCCAGCGACCTCGTGACGAACTCCGGCAGCGGGTTCGATCCGCACATCTCGCCGGCTGCCGCCGAATACCAGGTGGACCGTTTGGCGAGGACAACCGGCAAGAGCGCGTCCGAGATCCGCGACATCATCAAGCAATGCACCGAGCAGCCCCAGTTCGGTTTTCTGGGGGATGCGCGCGTGAACGTGCTGAAAGTGAACCTGATGCTCGACGGCGTGCTATGATGGCGGCACCGATACGACTGCGAGTGTGATTATGGACTACGAAGCAAGGCGCGACCCCGATGCGATCCTGCGGCAAATCGTCGAGGAGGAGGCTGCCGAGGGCGATACGCGCGGCAAGCTCAAGATATTCTTCGGCTATGCGGCGGGCGTGGGTAAGACCTACGCCATGCTCGAGGAGGCCCACGCCGTGCTGGAAAAGGGGTTCGACGTGGTCGTCGGTTACGTCGAACCCCACACGCGGGCCGATACGATGGCGCTTGTCGACGGACTGGAGCAGATCTCCCCATCGACGGTTCAGCATAGAGGCATCTCTCTGCGCGAGTTCGACCTGGACGCCGTGCTGGCGCGCCATCCCCAGATCGTGCTGGTGGACGAATTGGCCCACACGAACGCCCCGGGTTGCCGGCATCGGAAGCGCTACCAGGACGTCGAGGAGCTGCTGCGCGCAGGTATCAACGTGTTCACCACCGTGAACGTCCAGCACCTCGAAGGGCTCAATGACAAGATCGCCGCCATCACGCACGTGAGCGTAGCCGAGCGCATTCCCGACCGTATCTTCGACCAGGCTGCATCGGTCGAGCTCGTCGATATCGAGCCAGACGATCTGATCGAGCGCTTGGAGGCGGGAAAGATATACCTTCCCGATCGCGCCCGCACGGCGCTCGGCAACTTCTTCTCCCGGAAGAACCTGGCGGCGTTGCGCGAGATCGCGCTGCGCCGCATGGCCGATCGGCTGACGCGCAAGGCCGAATGCACCGAGGCGGGCGCGCGTGTGGAGGCCGGCGAGGACGTGCTGGTGTACGTAACGCACAATACGGGCAACGTGAAAGCCATCCGGGCCGCTGCGAATATGGCGGAGTCCTACCATGGGGCGCTCACTGCGGTGGTGGTCGAGTCGTCGCAGAGCAAGAAGTTCGATTCCGACCAGCGCGGACGACTGCGCGCCAACATCGATCTGGCCGAAGAGCTGGGTGCGCACGTAGTCACGCTGTTCGGTGACGATATAGCCCAGCAGCTGGCGCAGTACGCGGTGACGGCCGGCGCGACTCATATCGTGGTGGGCAACGCCACGGGTGGCCTGTCGGTGCGTTCCCTGCTGCGCGAGAGCCTGGTGAGCCGGCTGATGAAGCTCGCGCATGGGGCCGTGGTCGACGTCGTGCCGACGAAGGACTTGCCTGCGCAATATGGCCGGCTGTCCGAAGCCACAGGGTTTCGCCTGACAGGCGCTGACGTTTGGCGTGCGCTCGCGTCGGTCGCCATCGCCACGGCTATCGGACTGGCCATCTATTCCCTTGGGTTGGCCGGTTCCGTCGTGCTCATGCTCTACCTCATCGTGGCCCTGCTCATCGCTACGCGCGCCGACGGCTTCTTCTATGCGCTGTTCGTGTCGATGGGCAGCGTGTTTGCATACAACTTCTTTTTCACCATCCCGCGGTTCACGCTTCATGCGGTAGGGCTGAACTATCCCATCATCTTCGCGTTTCTGCTCGTGGGCACATTCGCTGCATCATCGCTGGCCATCCGCATGAAGCGTCAGGCCGAGAGCACCGCGCGCCGTGCGTATCGCATGGAAGTGCTGTTGGAATCCAGCCGAAAGCTGCAGGGTGCCCGCAATGCGGACGAGTGCTTCCGGCTTGCGGCCGAGCAGGTCATCAAGCTGCTGAACCGCCCGGTGGTCATGTACCGCTTGGGCATCGACGGTCGTCTTGCGAAGCCCGTGGTGCACGACGTCCCTGGGACGCTGGGCGGCGATGCCGGCGCCTGCGCGCTCGCATCGCCCGAAGAGTCCGCGGTCGCCGCATGGTCTGCGGCGAACAACGAGCGTGCCGGAGCCACTACCGACACGCTCGCCGATTCGCAATGCCTGTACCTGCCCATCCATTCGAAGGACGCTGTGTTCGGAGTAGCCGGCATCGCGATGGACGACATCGACGGGGAGGAGGACTTCGGGGCTTTCGAGAAGAACCTTTTGCTGGCCATCCTGGACGAATGCGGTCAGACTACCGAGCAGATCGTCTTCGCCGAGGATAGGCGGCGCATGGAGATGCGCATGGAGAAGGAAACGCTGCGGGCGAATCTGCTGCGCACCATCTCGCACGACCTGCGTACACCGTTGACCAGCATTTCGGGCGACGCGGACATGCTTTTGCACGATCGCGGCGCGCTGTCGGCGCAGCAGAAGGAGCACTTGTACCGCGACATTCACGACGACGCGTGCTGGCTGGTCACGCTCGTGGAGAACCTGCTGTCCATCACGCGTATCGACAACGGCACGCTGCAGCTGGCCGAACAGCCCGAGCTGGTGGCGGATGTCGTGAGGGAGGCTCTCCAGCACGTCGATCGCCGCGCTGGGAGACGCCGCGTCGACGTGGAGTTGGAAGACGAGCTGCTTATGGCCGACATGGATGCGCGTTTGATCGTGCAGGTGATCATCAACCTGGTGAACAACGCGGTATCGTACACGCCGGCCGACGGGCGCATAGTCGTGAGCGCGCGGCGGGTCGTGGAGCACGATCGTCCGCGGGTGCGCATCGCGGTTGCCGACGAAGGCCCGGGCATTTCCGAGGAAGATCGCAAGCATATCTTCGACATGTTCTACAATGGCTCCACCGGCCGGCGGGGCGGAAAGAGCGGCGATTTCAAGCGCGGCATGGGCTTGGGCTTGTCGCTATGCCGTTCCATCGTCGAAGTGCACGGCGGCACTTTAGACGTGCGCAATGTGAACCCGCACGGTAGCGAGTTCTCGTTCACGCTGGCAGCGGTGGAGGCCGGGGACGTGGTGGCGCGATCGACGGAGGAAGCGCGTGGCTGATGGGTACCGGATACTGGTGGTAGAGGACGACGCGGCGGTGCGGCGCCTTGTGACGACCACGCTCGATTTGCACGGATACGCGTACCGGGAAGCCCGTACGGCGTCGCAGGCGCTGCTCGAACTGTCGTCGCAGCCGCCCGATCTGGCTATCCTCGATCTCGGTTTGCCCGACGGGGACGGGGTGGAGGTCATTCGCACGTTGCGCGGGTGGTCGTCGCTGCCGGTCATCGTGCTATCGGCGCGTTTGGAGGATGCCGACAAAGTGGAAGCGCTCGATGCCGGAGCGGACGATTACCTGGTGAAACCGTTCTCGGTCGAGGAGCTGCTGGCTCGCGTGCGCGTGGCGCTGCGCCGATTGGATCGGGAGCGAGCGATGAAGGGGGATGCGGACGAAGCCGTCTACCGCAACGGGAGCCTCCGCATCGATTATGCGGCAGGCAGCGTGTGGCGCGACGACGAGGAGATTCACCTCACGCCGTTCGAATACAAGCTCCTCTGTCTGCTGGCGCGCAATACCGGCAAGGTGCTCACGCACAACTACCTGCTCAAAGAGGTGTGGGGCACCATGCTCGCGTCCGATCGCTCGTCGCTTCGCGTGTTCATGGCCACGCTTCGCAAGAAGATCGAGCCCGATCCTGCGAACCCTCGCTACATCCAAACCCACGTAGGGGTAGGGTATCGCATGATGCGCGTGGAATAGGAGCGCTTCGAGCTTACGACCCCCCCCCTCTCTCTCTTCTTCTTCTTCTTCTTTCGGTCGATCGTCGAATAGGGTTTTAAGGCAGGAAATATTTTCGGGCCCGACCGTTTCCTTTCGCTTGCAGCGTCCCCTGTTGGGCGAGTGCTGCCAGTTCGCGCTGAGCGGTTCTGCGGGCGACTCCCTTGCGCTCGAGATCGGAAACCGTTGCATATCCACGATCCAAGGCGATTTGTCTTGCAAGAGAAAGCATATCGTGAGGACGCTCCGCGACGGGTTCGACGTTCTCGACGTGCAGGGGGACCGTCGTTGTGAAAATCGCCCCCTCGTTGAGAACCGGTTCCGCCCCAGAGTAGACTTTGGTGTATTTGTACAGGTTCCGTGTGCCGGAACCCAGCTCTTCCGCCAGCCCGATGTTGTTGAAGAATGCGCCTATCAGGGGGTTCTTTGGGATAGGATTGAAATCGCTCAGCGTGATTCGACCCATGAAAGGGGCGCGACTTGCATTTTCCGTGCGCAACCTTTCATTGTCGATGATGAGTTTTGCAGGAAATGGGCTCGTGTATTCGCGATGCACGAGCATGTTCGAGATTACCTC
>NZ_DBFEGU010000335.1:0-10283 GCF_048329335.1 Eggerthella sp.
TAATTAATCAATAGTATGGGTTAGACATGCGAACGGCAGGACTATTATGGCTACGGAAAAAGCAGAGCGCGCCACGACGCGCAACACTATTCAGAGAGCGCTCGTCTTGGAGGCGGTGCAATCACTGCATAACCATCCCACCTCGGCAGACGTGTACGAGGTGGTGCGCGCGCGCCACCCCAATATTTCGCGTGCCACGGTGTACCGCAACCTCGGCGTGCTGGCGAACCGCGGGGAGGTGCTGCGGGTTGAAGTTCCCAACGGCGCCGACCGCTACGATTTCCTCAACAAGCCGCACTACCATGCGAAGTGCCGCATATGCGGCGGCGTGTTCGACATCGACATGCCCTATCAGGACGATATCGTATCGCAGGTTTCCGATGCGCACGGCTTCACCATCGAGCATCACGAGATCATTTTCGACGGTGTGTGCGCCCACTGCAAGGCCAGTGCCGAGAACTGATCGAGCCTTTTCTGCCGTGCGGAGAGAGTCGAAATTATCGTGAGGGTTCGTTAAAATGAGCACAGCGGCCGGGTGCCGCTGTGCTATACTACTATGGCTTATAGCACGGAAGCTGTAAGCATACGGTAATGTAGGCCCCCGAGACATGTTTGTTACACCGCTGCACGGGCAAGTTTCTTGCACAAGCGAACATGGTAAAGTAGCAAGTAATCATGACGAAGGGTCCCCGATTAGAAAGAATTGAAAGGGGTCCGTTTTGACCGACATCAAAAACACGTCCGTCATCGACTTCGAGGACATCTCCGACGAGCAGATGAATGCGATGATCGACGGCACGCTGACCGAGTTCGACGAGGGCGACCTGGTCGACGGCACGGTCGTCAAGATCGAGCACGACGAGGTGCTCGTCGACATCGGCTTCAAGAGCGAGGGCGTCATCCCGTCGCGCGAGCTGTCCATCCGCAAGGATGCCGATCCGTCCGACATCGTGGAGCTGGGCGAGAAGATCGAAGCCCTCGTTCTCCAGAAGGAAGACAAGGACGGCCGCCTGATCCTCTCCAAGAAGCGCGCCGAGTACGAGCGTGCGTGGATCCGCGTCGAAGAGAAGTTCAAGGCCGGCGAAGTGGTCACGGGCGAGGTTATCGAAGTCGTCAAGGGCGGCCTCATCCTCGATATCGGCCTGCGCGGCTTCCTGCCGGCATCGCTGGTCGACCTTCGTCGTGTCAAGGATCTCGACATGTACCTGGGCACCGAGATCGAAGCCCGCGTCATCGAGATGGACCGCAACCGCAACAACGTCGTGCTGTCCCGCCGCGTGCTGCTTGAGGAAGGCCGCAAGAACGAGCGCGCCGAGATCCTCGCGAAGCTGTCGAAGGGCATGCGCCTCAAGGGCACCGTTTCCTCGATCGTCGACTTCGGCGCGTTCGTCGACCTCGGCGGCATCGATGGCCTCGTGCACATCTCCGAGCTGTCCTGGAACCACGTCAACCATCCCTCCGAGGTCGTCAAGGTCGGCGACGAGGTGGAGGTCGAGGTTCTGGACGTCGATCTGCAGCGCGAGCGCATCTCGCTCGGCCTCAAGCAGACGACGGAGGATCCGTGGGTCAAGCTCGTCGAGAGCTACCCGGTGGGCACCATCGTCGACGGCAAGGTGACGAAGATCGTGCCGTTCGGCGCGTTCATCGAGCTGGGCCAGTCCATCGAGGGTCTGGTGCACATCTCCGAGATGGCCATGCGCCACATCGACACCCCGGCTCAGGTCGTGAAGGCCGGCGACGAGGTGAAGGTGAAGGTCATGGAGATCAACCCCGAGCGTCGCCGCATCTCCCTGTCCATGAAGGCCGCCGCGGCCGACCTGGGCTTCGAGATCGAAGTGGACGAGTCCATCCAGGTTGAGGAGAAGCCGGCCAAGAAGAAGGCCGAGAAGGCTGACGCTCCCGCCGAGGAAGCCGCCGCTCCCGAGGCTGCCGAATAGCCTAAGCGTCCATAACGCGTATATGAAGGCCGGTCGCAAGACCGGCCTTCTTTTGCTATTGGAGCCGACGACGCAAGTGCCGGCTCTTTTCTGAACGCAGACGCTTCTATGCGAAGATGAACGAAGCCAAAAACGCTAGGGCGGCTACCCACATAAGGGGCTTCACGTCGCGGAACTTGCCTTGGGCAACCTTGATGATGCAGTAGGAGATGAAGCCCAAGCCGATGCCGTTGGCGATGGAGTACGTCATGGGGATGCCCACGATGGTAAGGAATGCCGGGAATGCAGAAGCGATGTCGCTCCAATCGATTTCGCCGATCTCGGTCATCATGAGGTATCCCACCACCACAAGGGCTCCGCAGGTGGCCGAGCTGGTTACCATGCCGATAACCGGCGCGAGGAACGCGCAAGCCACGAACGCGATGCCGATGACGATGTTCGACAGGCCGGTGCGGGCACCGGCTGCCGCGCCGGAGACGGATTCCACGAACGACGTGATGGAGCTCGCTCCGATGAAGCCGCCGGCTGCCGCCGCGGCCGAATCCACGATGAGGATAGGCTGCACGTCTTCGACATCGCCTTTCTTGTCCACGAAGCCAGCGCGGCTGCCTACGGCCACCACGGTTCCCATGGTGTCGAAGAAGTCGCTCATGAGCAGGCTGAATACGAACAGCAGTAGCACGGGCTGCACGATGACCTGTGCGATGGCCAGCGTGCCCTCGGGCGTGACTTGGAACGGAGCTGCGAATGCGGAGAAGTCGGGCGCGAACGAGAAGTCGGTGACAGGTGGAGTCACGCCCATCGGAATGCCGATGATAGTGGCCGCCACGATGGAGATCAGCAGGGCGCCTTTGAGATTGACGGCGGTGAGCACCACGGCCACGATGATGGAGATGGCGGCCACAATGGCGGTCGGGCTGGTGAGATCGCCCAGCGCAAGGAACGTGGATTCGTCGGTGGCGATGAATCCACCGCCCTTCAGCCCGATGAATGCGATGAACAAACCGATGCCGATGCCGATGGCGCGTCTGAGAGATACGGGGATGGCATCCATGACGGCTTTACGCAAGCCGCAAAGCACCAGCAGCAAGATGAGGATGCCTTCCAGGAACACGACGGCCATGGCCACGCGCCAGTCCACGCCGAGGCCGAGGCACAGCGAATAGGCGACGATGGCGTTGATGCCCATCCCGGAGGCGAGCGCGATGGGACGGTTCGCGAACAGGCCCATCGCGACCGTCATGATGGCGGCGCCGAAACAGGTCGCGGTCAGTGCGGCGTTGAACGGGATTCCCGCCGCCTCCATCATCGCCGGATTCACCGCGATGATGTACGCCATGGCGAGAAACGTCGTAAGGCCGCCAATGACTTCGTTGGAGACAGTGCTGCCTCGCTCGGATATCTTGAAGAACTTGTCTAGCATGTAGAAACCCCCTCGTTGTTCGCGTGGACCTGCGTAGCAGGATTCCCATCGTTTGTACATTGCCGCTTTCGCATTGTACAAGTCCGATTACGAAACGGGAAGGGTATAAGCGCCTTTCGAAGATGCTTCAGGCTGGCGGCGAGGGTTACTCTCGGGGCTTTAGATTGTTCGCCGCGTTCGCGGCGAGCGCGCGCACGGTGTCGGAGGAGGCTTTCTTCGCGTTGTCGGCAGCCAGTTCGAGCGGCGACTTGACCACAGCGGCTTCGTCGCTTTCGGCGTGGACGGGCAGCAGCGGTGCGACGGCATCGTGGACGAGGCCTATGTAGGCTCGCGCGCCCTCCTCGGTGAGATGGGTGCCGTCTCCGTCGAAGTACTCGTCGTGGCCGGCGCTGGCGGTGTACCAGTCGATCACGTGTACGTTGTCGTGGCGGTCGACCGCGTCGAACATGGCGCCGTTGGTCTGGCCCACCCACGATTGCGGGCTGCGGGTGTTCACGAAGAACACCTGGCGGCCGGGCCCGGCCGCTGCCACGAGTTCGTCGATCTGCTCGTCGGTGGCCGCTCCGTTCGTGCCGAGGGCGAACACCACCACGCCTCCCACGATATCCTGGTCGTTATAGTAGTCGAACGTCTCCTGGCCGGCGTACAGCTGGCGGTTCACGGCGGCGTCGATCGCGCCGTAGGGGAACGTCTCTTCGAACTGGGGGATGGCGCGCACCGAGACCGAGTCGCCGATCATAAGCACGTCGAGCTTGGGCGACCCGGCCGCTGCGTCGTCGACGGGCAGCTCGGGCATCTGCGAGGTGTGGGCCTGCTCGTCCTTCAGCAGGTCGGCGGCGCCGATGGCGGAGATGGGAGGCACCACGATAAGGCCGATCACGGCCACGATGGTCACGGCCGACCCCGCTAGGACGGGAACGACGTGGTGCTTGAGCCATGCGGGCGGATCGATTTCTTTCGAGCGCACGCCTTTCACGAACGCTCCGATGGCCCCCTTGCGCAAGGGGTTCTCCACGAAGCGGTACGAGAACGCGGCGCAGGCGAACACGACGGCCACCTGCACGAGATACATCCACCACGGCGTCTCGCCCGTGAAGTTGCGCGGGTTCATGAGCAGGAACAGCGGGTAGTGCCACAAGTAGATGCCGTACGAACGCAGGCCTATCCATACAAGCGGCTTCGTTCCGGCGAAGCGCCCGAGCAGGCTCGCAGGATGCACCATCACCGCGATGACGACGGCGGTGAGCACGGAGGCCAGCAGGATGCCGCCGCGGTAGAGGAACGGCGAGAAGCCGTCCACGAACACGATGAGGCCCAGCAGGGCGACGAGCGCGACGATTCCCACGCCGTCCAGGACGTTGCGCACCTGCTTCGTAAGGTGCACGCTCTTCTGGGCTCCCAGCATGTGCGAGGGCCACACGAACGCCAGCCATGCGCCGATAAGCAGCGAGAACGCGCGGGTGTCGGTGCCGTAGTACACGCGGCTCGGGTCGTCCAGCGGGTTGTACAGCAGCGCCATCTCCAGCGCCGACAAGAGGGCGACGATCAGCGTGGCATTGCGCATAGTGGTGCGCTTCACGCCCGTTTTGTGGGCGACCAGCAACACGACCGGCCAGACGAGGTAGAACTGCTCTTCGATGGCGAGCGACCAGAAGTGGGTGAGCGGCGAGGGAGCGCCCAGCGCGTCGAAATAAGAAGCATCTTGGAAGATGTACCACCAGTTCGTCACCCAGAGCAGCGCGGCCCACATGTCGTCGCGCAGCTTCGTGAGCAGGCTGTGGTCGAACAAGGCGCAGAGTGCGGCGGTGCATACGATGATCAGCACGATGGCCGGCATGAGCCGTCGCACGCGTCGCAGCCAGAATTGCGGCAGGTTGATGGTTTCGGTGTTGTCCCACTCGATGAGCAGCAGGCTGGTTATGAGATAGCCCGACAGCACGAAGAACACCGTGACGCCCAACAGGCCTCCAGGAGCCCATTGCATCCCAAGATGGTAGGCGATAACGGCGAGGACGGCGAACGCGCGCAGTCCGTCGAGTGCGGGAATATAGCGTGATTTCGTCCCCGACATGCGAGCCTTGCCCTCCCTTCGATTCTTCGCGCCCCTCGGGCGCGAATTGCCAGTATAACAATGTTTCTACATCTCGTCCGCAACATAAAGAGAGCGAGAGATTCTTCATACGCCATTCAACGAAGCGCTGAAGCAAGGCTTCGGCGATCGTGTGTTAAGAGGTCGGATCGTCTACTCGATCTTCTATCGCCGTGGGATAATCGCGGAAAGACGCGATTTCCCGATGAGCGCATCGGGGCGACAGGAGGAGTGCCGGAAATGAATGCGAGCGGGCGCATTGCGCTCGGAATGAGCGGCGGGGTGGACAGCGCGGTTTCTGCGGCGCTGCTCATGCGCGCCGGGTACGAGGTGGTGGGCGTCACGTGCCGCTTTCGCGACAACGCTGCCACCGAGCGCGCGGCGGCCGATGCGGCGGCCGTGTGCTCCCAGTTGGGCATTCGCCACGAGACGCCGGAGTGCGTGGGCGAGTTCGAACGCTGCGTGGTGGAGCCGTTCGTCTCGTCGTACGCGGCGGGCCTCACGCCTAGTCCGTGCGTGGGTTGCAACGCGCGGTGCAAGATGCCCGCGCTCGTGCGGGTAGCCGACGAACTGGGGTGCGACCGCATCGCCACGGGCCACTACGCGCGCATTGCCCGTCTGTCCGATTCGGGGCGCTTCGTGGTGAAGCGAGCCCTGGACGCGCGCAAGGATCAAAGCTACATGCTTTCGCTGTTGAGCCAGGAGCAGCTGGCGCGCCTCGTGTTGCCGCTGGGGGCCATGACGAAGGCGGAGGTGCGTGTGATCGCGGCCGATCTGGGCCTGGTCGTGGCCGAGAAGGCCGAAAGCCAAGACAACTGCTTCATCGAGGGCGACTACCGTCCGTTTCTGCGCGCGCGTGGCGTGGAAGACGCGCCTGGGGACATTGTGGATCGCATGGGGAATGTGCTCGGCTGCCACGAGGGGCTGGCGAACTACACGGTGGGGCAGCGCAAGGGCATCGGCGTGGCAGGCCCCGAGCCGTACTACGTGGTGGAGAAGCGCGTCGAAACCCGCGAACTCGTGGTGGGTTTTGCCGACGAGACGCTCATCGGCTCCGTCGTGGTGGGCGACATGAACTGGCAAGCGTTCGAATCGCTCGGCGAATCGTACGGCGCGATGGTGAAACTACGCTACCGGAGCCGTCCGTGTGCGTGTATCATAGAGCCGGAAGACGACCAGCGCGTATCGCTCGCGCTGCGGAGTCCGCAGCCAACCACGGCGCCGGGCCAATACGCCGTTCTCTACGACGGCGACACCGTATTGGGAGGCGGCATGATTGAGGAGGTAATGCACGCATGAAGAAGCTGTTCATCATCGGCGGCATGGGAGCCGGCAAGTCCACGGCCCGCAAGGCGCTGGTCGAGCAAGGTTTGCCGAACATCGATCTCGACCAAGTGGGCCACGACGTCCTTCTGTGGGACACGGTGAAGTCCGAGCTCGTGGAAACGTTCGGCGAGGACATCCTGGGAGCCGACGGCGAGATCGACCGCCGCGCGCTGGCTGCCAAGGCGTTCGTGAGTCCGGCCGAGACGCGCAAGCTCAACCGCATCACGCTGCCGCGCATCGAAGAGGCGTTCACCGACCGCGTGGCCGAGCTGGAGGCTGAAGGCCACAAGGCCGTCGTGGTGGAGCATTCGGTGTTCAAGAACCGCCAGACGTCGCTCGCTTACGACGCCGACGTGGTGATCGCCGTCCTCGCGCCCATCGACCTGCGTATCGAGCGTGCGGTGAAGAGCGGTTGGGACGAGACCGACGTGCGTCGTCGCATCGCCCAGCAGATCACCGACGCGGATCGCATCGAGGCGTCCGACGTGGTGTTCAACAACGACGGTACTCCCGAGGAGATGCGCAACAAGGTGCTGGCCTGGTGGGGAGAGTATTCCAAGGACCTGTAGGTCCTCGCGTTCAACCTGCGGGGACGGGTCGTGGGCGAGGGGTCTGCAACTCAGACAGTCCTGCTCGCACGAACAGCCCGCTGGGCTGTTCGGCTCGTGCGGAACTCGTATCAGACCCCTCGCCCACGACCCGTCCCTGGTAAAGCTGCGGGCTTCGGTTCTTGGCCGGAGCCTGTTTTGGTTGTTGGGGGCGTTGTCATCCTGAGCGGAGGCGCGAAGCGCCGGAGTCGAAGGATCCCGTGCGGCGTCAGCGGTGGCCGCTACCACAATCCCAGGACGTGCTGCATTCCCAGGCTGACGGCGGCGATGGCCACCCAGCAGCAGAGGCCCATGAGGATGGGCTTGCCGCCCGACTTCACGAGATGCACGATGTCGGTGTTCAGGCCGATGGCGGCCATGGCCATGACGATGAAGAACTTCGACAGCGTTTTGAGCGGCTCGAACACGGCCGCGTCGATGCCGGCGGACACTGCTATCGTGGTGATGACGGACGCGGCCAGGAACAGCAGGATGAACACGGGCAGCGCGCGACGCAGGCTGAAACCTCCCAGCTTGCCTGCGGGCTTCACCACGCTGTGCCCCTGCGCTTCGAGCGCGATGGGGTCGCGGCTTTCGCGACGCGCCACCCAAATGCCCAGCACCAGCGTGATGGGGATGATGGCCAGCGTGCGGGTGAGCTTCACGATAGTGGCCTGGTCGAGCGCGTTCGAGCCGGGATGCATGCCGTCCCATGCCGCGGCGGCTGCCGTCACCGACGAGGTGTCGTTCACGGCGGTGCCGGCGAACAGGCCGAAGCCTTCGTTGGTCATGCCCAGCGCGTTGCCCAGCGATGGGAAGATAAGGGCGGCCAGCACGTTGAACAGGAAGATGACCGAGATGGCCTGGGCAACGTCCTTGTCGTGCGCCTTGATGACAGGCGCGGTGGCCGCGATGGCCGAACCGCCGCAGATGGACGAGCCCACGCCGATGAGCGTCGAGATCTCCGAGGGCATGCGCAGCACTTTGTGCAGCAAAAACGCCACGATCAGCGCAGTGGCGATGGTTGAGCCGATGATGGGCAGCGACATCATGCCCACCTGGGCGATCTGCGCGAGGTTCAACCCGAAGCCCAGCAGCACGACGGCAGCCTGCAGCACCTTCTTGCCGCTGAACGCGATGCCGGTCTGCACGCGGCCACGCGTGGGCTGCTTCCAGAACACGGCGATAGCCATGCCGGCCAGGATGGCGAACACGGGCCCGCCGATGATGGGGAACTGCTGCCCGATGAACCAGCACGGCAATGCGAGGGCGAGGCATACAGCCAGGCCGGGTATGTTCTTCAAGGCGTTGGTCACGGTCGATCCTTCTGCTATCGAACGGGTGCGCGCTCCGTATGCGTGAGCGACGGCGTCAGAGTATACCATTGCCGTGTGGCTGTCGCGGTTATCGAACTCGTTACAATACTGAAAATTTACGAACATATGTTTGTAAATCTGTGATATGATGCTAGCATCATAAAAGAACCAGTGCAAGTGCTTGCCGGTCTGCGTGCTCGGCCGGATGCCCATAGAGGCGGCGGATGTTCCGCGCCGCCCGTACCATGCTTGCAAGATCCGCAGGATCCTCTCAGATCATCGGAACAGATAAAGAGAGGTGTATGCCGTATGTCTGATCGTGCGACGATCAACGCGCAAGGTATCGAAGTGACGTTTTATAAAGGCGACGCCTATGCTGATTACGTTTCGCTTACCGATATTGCGCGCTATAAAAGCCCCACGCCGAAAGATGTGATAAAGAATTGGATGAGGACTCACGATGTTATCGAATATCTGGGTCTTTGGGAAACCTTGTACAATCCAAGCTTTAAAGGGGTCGAATTCGACTCCTTAAAGCTCGTTCGGGCAGCAATTTGAACCGGGCGGCGCGAGAGCGGCTCTCGCTGCTGCTTCGGTCGAGCGCAGCCGACGGGTTGGAGGGCGGAGAGCTAGGCTCGGGGCGTGCGTTGCCCTCCGCTTCGTAACCGTTTACTAACGAACATCTGTTCATGTTACAGATGCTGTGATACACTGGATCTCCTGCGAAGTTTTACGTTGCGCGGCTCCGACGCGTCGGTGCTCCGCTGTTGTTCGGAAGGAGCAGCATGGCTCATCTTTCCAATATCGAAGGCATCGAGATGGAGGGCAAGCTGCCCGAGGTTCGTCTTGCCTCCACGCCGTTCAAAGTGGTGTCTCCGTACGAGCCGGCGGGCGATCAGCCGCAGGCCATCGAGAAGCTGGCGACCGGCGTCAAGGAGGGCTTGCGCTATCAGAACCTGCTGGGCGTCACCGGTTCCGGCAAGACGTTCACCATGGCGAAGGTCATCGAGGCCGTGCAGAAGCCCACGTTGGTCATGGCTCCGAACAAGACGCTGGCGGCGCAGCTGGCCAGCGAGCTGAAGGAGTTCTTTCCCGACAACGCCGTGGTGTACTTCGTGTCGTACTACGATTACTACCAACCCGAGGCGTACGTGCCCTCGTCGGACACGTTCATCGAGAAGGACGCGTCCATCAACGAAGAGGTGGAGAAACTGCGTCATGCGGCCACGTCGGCTTTGCTGTCGCGGCGCGACTGCATCGTGGTGGCGTCGGTGTCGTGCATCTACGGCATTGGCAGCCCGATGGACTACGCCGGCATGGCCGTGTTCGTGGACAAGCAGAAGGACATGGATCGCGACCAGGTCATCCATGAGCTCATCGATATCCAGTACGACCGCAACGACTACGAGCAGAAGCGCGGCACGTTCCGCGTGCGCGGCGATGCGCTCGATGTGTTCCCGCCTTATGCCGACCATCCGATCCGCATCGAGTTCTGGGGCGACGAGATCGAGTCCATCACCGAGATCGACAACGTGACGGGCGAAGTGCTGAGCGAGTTCGAGGCTCTGCCTATCTGGCCGGCCTCCCACTACGTGACCGCGCGTC
>NZ_DBFEGU010000336.1:0-1820 GCF_048329335.1 Eggerthella sp.
GCCCGCCATCGCCGAAAGTACTGCAGCGTCAGGCTGTGGGAGGATAGGGCGTCGCGCTCGCGGAGGGCGTTTCGGCATGCGAAGGCCCCGCCCCCCTCGGGAGGCGGGGCCTTCGCGCGTTCTGGGGGCGTGGGTCTCTTGGTGACCGTTCGGCGACGATGCTGTTACAGAACCTTGATTGGATTACAATACGTTGTTATGGAAGAAATCATGCATATAGCGTTTGACGTGCTGGCAGACGCGATCAAGGACACGCTTTACATCATTCCGTTTCTGTTCGTCACGTATCTGGCCATGGAGTGGCTTGAGCATAAGACGGGTGGGAAGGCCGAGGCTGCCATTCAGCGCGCCGGCGCGGCAGGGCCGTTCATCGGTGCCGTCGTTGGCGTAGTGCCCCAGTGCGGCTTCTCCGCGGCTGCCGCGACGCTGTGGGCTGGGCGCGTCATCACGTTGGGAACGCTGTTCGCGGTGTTCCTCTCTACGTCGGACGAGATGCTGCCCATCTTCATCGCCGAGCAGGTGCCGCCCGACGTCATTTTCAAAATCATCGGCGCGAAGATCATCATCGGCATGATCATGGGCTTCCTCGTGGATGCCGGCCTTCGCATCGCGCGCCGCATCGACATGCCGCTGCATATTCACGACTTATGTGAGCAGGAGCATTGCCATTGCCACGACGGCGAAGGCGGAATCCTGAGAAGCGCGCTCAAACATACGTTGCAGGTGACCCTGTTCATCTTCCTCATCACGCTAGCGCTGAACGGCCTGCTTGCCGTAGTGGGCGAGGACGTGCTGGCCGAGTTCCTCGGCGCGAACCCGGCGCTGTCGGTGTTCGGCTCGGCGTTGGTTGGTCTCGTGCCGAACTGCGCGGCCAGCATCGTCATCGCGCAGCTGTACGTGGAAGGCGTGCTGGGCTCGGGCGCCATGTTGGCCGGTTTGCTCGTGTCGGCGGGCGTGGGCCTGCTGGTGTTGGTTCGCACGAACCGCCATCTGAAAGAGAATATCGCCATCATCGTGGCGCTGTACGCGATGGGCGTCATCTGGGGTTTGTTGGCGAACGCGCTCGGCATCGTGTTCTAGGCGTGCGTTCGAACGGATTGCCATGCTGACTTCGCGCGCCCTATGGGGTAGCATAGCGAAGAGCATCCAATCGAAGACGAGAAGGAGAGCATCATGGCGACACTCGAGGCCGGCCTGACGCGCGACGAAGCGTTCGCGCTTTTGCAGGAGCACAACAAGGATCCGTTCCACATCGAGCACGGCGAGACGGTTGAGCAGACCATGCGTTATTTCGCGCGCGAGTTCGATCCTGAGAACGAGGAGTTCTGGGGTATCGTCGGGCTGCTGCACGATCTCGACTGGGAAGAGCACGACGACGAGCCCGAGCTGCACACCATCTACGCGGCGCCGCTCATCGAAGCCGCTGGCGGCTCGCCCGAGCTCATCCGCGCCATCCAGAGCCACACCTCCGACTTCAACCCGGAGCTGCCGAAGCCCGAGCTGCAGATGGAGAAGATCCTGTTCGCCTCCGAAGAACTGACCGGTCTCATCGGCGCGGCGGTAGTGATGCGCCCCTCGAAGAGCGTCATGGATTTCGAAGTGAAGTCGCTGAAGAAGAAGTTCAAGGACAAGCGCTTCGCCGCCGGTGTCAGCCGCGACGTCATCCGCTCCGGCGCCGAAATGCTGGGCTGGGAGCTGGACGAGCTGTTCGCCCGCACCATTGAGGCCATGCAGTCCTTCGCGCCCGATAAAGATACGTTCCAGCCTGCCGAGGGGTAATCCTCTCCAGATTCCAAATGCAAACGGAGGCTCCGTCGTGT
>NZ_DBFEGU010000337.1:0-14199 GCF_048329335.1 Eggerthella sp.
GGATCGCCTGCGCGCGACCGGCGTCGCCCAGGTCGGGATCGTCGGCGGCCTGCATGGCGCGGATCCCGGCGCGGAACGACGTGGCGATGGAGACGGGCGCGCCGCCCACCTTGACGGAGGACGGCGCGCGGCCGAGGACGATGCTGGGATCCATGCGCCTACTCGGACGCTTCGGCGGCGTCCCAGTCGACGTCGGGCAGGTACTTGGCCAGGTTCGCCCGGAATCCCTCGTCGACGCGGCTCTTGGTCACCTCGGCGTAGAGGTAGGCGAAAAGCTCCAAGCCGTCGATGAAGTCGAACTTGCGAGCCTTGAAGATGTCGGCGAACTGCTCGTCTCCGAGCAGCGCCTTGAGGTAGCCGCGCACGTCCTGCGCGAGCAGCGCCATGCGGCCGCTGTCGCCGGCCAGCTGCGCGTAATCGACGCGGCCCAGCTTCTCGCTCCACTTCTGCACCTTGTCCAGCACGTCCGCATCGCCGAGGTTTATCTCGTACGACTTGCCCTCGATCTCGACGTCCACCGTGTGCTTTGAAAAAGTGAAACCCATGTCTAACCCTCCGTCTATCCTGATCGTCGTCGTATGCGTAGGAGGGCGCGGTGAAAGGAGTAAGCCCGCGCCCTCCGGAACGCCTTGCTATCCCTGCGGGCCCGCCTCGGAGACGGACGGCGCCTGCCCTGCGGGCGCGAACGCCTTGGCCGACGCGTCCCACGTGCCCTCGCTCCACGCCTCGTCGCTCATGTTGAACGTGCCGGCGCTGGTCACGGGCTGGCCTTGGTTGGAGTTGGAGTGCGGGTTCGCGGTGAACTTGAACGCCGCCTTGTCGGCGAGCGCCTTGCCGGCCTCGTCGAGCTTCCAGGTGTACACCTTGGCGATCTCGCAGGGCACGTCGAGGTCGTTTCGATGTTTGAAGATCCACTCGTCGAGCTCGCCGTCGCGCACGGTGTCCTTCTCCATGTTGATGGAGCAGGATCGGCCGTAGGTGAGCGTCGGCGGGGTCTTCCGGTCGATCCATGCCGGCTCGTAGGTCTTCGACTCGCCGGACTGCTCCCAGCTGAGCAGCTCGGTCGCCTTGACCCATTTCGGGGCCTCGGGCGTGCCGATGTTGATGTAATTCTCGAGCTCGTAGCCCCACGCGACGTCTTCGTTCGCCATGGACGAGCCTCCTTCCTATCGCTGCGTCTTGTATTTGACCACCAGCGTCACCCGGTAGTCGGTGGTTCCGGGCGCCGCCTGCACCCTCGCGGGCAGCGTCCCGGCCTCGATCTCGCGTAGGCGCGTGCCGGGCCCGAGGTCGAGCGCGTAATCGGCCGACGGATCCGCGAGGGACCGCACGGCGGCGGACAGGGATCGCAGGATCGCCTGAGCGTCGAGCCGCTCGGCGGTGTCGTCCGCCGCCTGCCGCAGCACGAGCGCGACGGGCAGCCTCCAGACCGTCCCGCCGTCGAGATAGCGCCGCTCGATCGGATCGCCGTCGAGCACCTGCATCGACACGCACGGCAGCTCCGAGCGGTCGGTCGGCAGGTACTCGTACTCGCACCGCAGGCCGGCCGGTGAGGACAGCACGAGCGCCTCGACGGCCCCGTACAGCCGCTCCACCACGTCGGCCCGATCCATGTCACCTTCCATTCGCCACGCCTCCCGCCTTGGTCCCGGCTATCCTGATCCACTTGCTGATGTTGGCCGCCTTCGCCGGGTCGAACCATTGCATGCACGTGCCCGGCCAGCGCTTGTTCGGCAGCCCGTAGTACTGCGCCCTGGCGTACGGCACCGACGCGTTGCCCCAGACGAGCAGCCCGTCCTCCGGCACGCTCTCGGTCTCCGCCGTGCCCCTCAGGTGCCCGTCGAGGTACGGCACGTAGGGCTTGCAGTCCTCGCGGGCTGCGAGCGTCACCCCGGTCGTGACGGCCCGCTCCATGCCTTTGGCCTTGGCGATGGCGCGGGACAGGTCGCAGCTTCCGAGCTTCGCCGAAACCTTCATCGCGCCGTCGCCTCGTAGTGGTCGACCGCCCGCCCTCGGCGCACCGGCTCCACCGACTCGACGGCGAGCGCCTGCGGCTCTGGGCCGGGGGACGACGACGCGCCGAGCATGGCTCGGTCGCCCCTGCGCGGCTCCCACGACGTGCCGCATCCGCCCGTGCCGCGGGGGACGAGCAGGCGCGCCTCGTCCCTCGCGGAGTCCTCCATGTCGGAGCTCTTGGCCCTGGCCTCGATCCACCTGACCCCGCGCAGGACGCGCCTGGCCCACACGGCGCGGCGCTCGCCGTCCTCGCCGTCGCGGCGCCACACGGTGACGGTGTGCGGGTACGCGCGGCTCACAGCCAGGCCCCGTAGAGGATCCGACCCGGCGCCTGCGCGAGCATGCGGTCGATAGCCCGGTCCACCGACATCGACGCGGCGTCCACGAGGCGCTCGGACACGCCGCCGGCGGTGTAGGACGATGCCGCCGGGTCGGCTAGCGCCTCGCAGGCGGCGCACACGGCGCGCTTGTACGCGTCGATCTCGCCGTCCGGCATCGCCGACAGGTCGCGGTGCGCGATCCTCTCGTCGACGCGCGCCTCGGCGTCGGGCAGGACGGCCTCGTATTCGTCCTGCCCGAGCCTGCCGGATCCGTACTCCGCCGAGTACCATGCGTATGTCGGGGCGTGGCCGAGCATCGCCTAGCCTGCGGGGTTCGGCGCGGGCGTTGCCGACGGGGTCTCGATGGCGCACACCACGATGCCGTCCATGACCTCGGCGAACAGCTTGGAGCCGGTGAGCACGGTCGTCTTCGTGGTCAGGTCGTCGTAGTCTACGGTTCGATGCACGCCGATGAGGCCGGTCGTGTCGGTAACGAACTCGAACGCCTTGGCCACGTCCCCGTTCTTGGGGTTCGTGTAGTAGAGGATGATGTTGTCCTTGGCCGTCGTGATGACCTTGCCCTTCGGCACGCCGGTGTACACCAGCACGTCGTAGATGCCCAGGAACGCCTCGAGGTAGGTCATGCCGAACGCCGTCTGCACGGTGACGTCCTTCTTGGCCAGGTACTCGCCGATGTCCTCGGGGTTGACGAAGTAGAGGTAGCCGCTCGCGTCGGTGTCCTCCCACAGCACCTGGTTCTTCGTCCAGCAGGCGGCGAGCGCGCCCTGCAGGCCCTCGCCGGCTGCCGTGCCCGTCCCGGTGGGGAGGAAGTCGAAGAAGTCCTTGCGGATGCTCTCCTGGACGTCGCGCAGCATCTTCGCGTCGGTGTCCTCGACCGCCTGCTCGTAGCCCTTGTCGTTGATGGCCTCGTAGGAGGTCTGCTTGCGCCACTTCTTGAGCTTGAGCTCGAAGATCTCGCCGACCTCGGTCTTGTACTTGGACAGGGGGATGACCTCGCCCTCGGCGACGTTGCCGTCCTCAAGCTTGCCGGTCACCTTGTAGGTCTTCACGACCTGGCCGGGCTTCTTCTCGATCCTGCGCGTGATGCCGAGCAGCTCGGCGAGCTGGTTGATGTTCGTCTCGAATCGCGCGGCGAAGTCGACGGCGCTCACTTTCGCGAAGTCCGCCGCCTTCTGCATGTTTGCGTCTGCAGGCATGTTTCTTCTCCTTACTCGAAGAGATCCATGTGCTCGGCGATCTTCGCCCGGCGCTCGGCCGGGTCCTTGATCGCCATGATCTCGTCCTTGGTCATCTTCTTGGCCGGGCCGCCGGGCGTCGCCGCCGAGCTGACCACGGTTTTCGCGTCGAACAGGTGGGGGTAGGACTCCTTGACCTTGGCGACATCGAGGCCGGACACGTGCCCGTCCTTGGCCACGTCGATGCCGTCCATGTCCAGGTGGGCGATCGCGCCCACGGTGTCGCTGCATCCCGCGGCGATCAGCGCGTTCTCGACCACGAGGGACTTCTCGCGCTGCTTCCACGCGCTCTCGGCGGCGTCCGCCGCCTTCTTGGCCTCGCCTTGCGCCTCCTCGACGGCGGCCTTCACGTCGTCCTCGGTAAGGGCTTTGGCCAGGCTGTCGTTGAGGTCTTTGAGCTGGCCCTCGGCCTCCTCGGCGCGCTTCTTCCAATCGTCGCGCTCCTGGGTGAGGCGCGCGTTCTGCGCTTTGAGGTCGGGCTCGCCCTTTGCGCCGCCGTCGCCGTTCGGCTTCGGGTCGGTCTGCTGGCCCGCGCCCGCGGGGTCGGTGTTGGGATCCTGGTTGGCCATCCTGCTCCTATCGTCGTGTTTTGTACGCGCTTCCCTGCGCGCTTGACGCGCCCCTCTCCGCTCGGGGCCGGCGAACGATGCGCCTCTTCGCTCGGCGCTCGCGATGGCAGCATGATGGGGGAGGTGTCACCGGGCATGAAAAAAGCCGCCCCGTAGGGCGGCTCATGCGGACGATTGCCGCTAGTTGGTTTTCTCGTTATCGACCGCTTTTCGCAGTGCCTCCTCGTACTCGGCCTCGCTCGTCGGTTCCAGCCCATGGGCTTCTAGCACGGGGTCGAACAGCTCCTGCTCCGCTTCCCTGCGCGCCTCGGCTGCGGCGGCTATATCATCGAATAAGCCAAGTCTTCGCTTCTTCCCCTGGAACTTGATGTAAGCCTCCCACTTGCCTTTCTGTCTGTTCCACGACACACCCCTGACGCCGCTGGTGTTCTGGCATGTCGGCGTTCCACCTAGATTTCCGAGCTTGGTGCCGTCCACCGCGTCGGAGGGCATGCGCTCGACCTCTGAGGAGAGGCACCCGCACGAGCGGGTGTTGCCGTCTTTGAGCGACACCGAGCGCACGGTGACCTTGCGCCCGCAATCGCATCCGCACAGCCACATCGAGTAACCGTTGGAGTTTCCGGCGTACTCTTCTGCTACGAGCTTGCCGAACCTTTCGCCCGTCAGGTCCTCGTAGTCCTTCTTGCGGCACCCGCACGATGTCGTGTTGCCGTTGCGCAGGTCGCGCGTCAGGACTACCGTATCGTTTCCGCAGTCGCATCTGCACAGCCATTTCCTCGGCTTCGACTGTGCGACCCTCACGGCGACGAGCCGTCCGAACCTCTGGCCGGCAATATCGACTGGCGCTCCCATGCGGTCACATCGCCTCAATGAGTTCTTCGACGATGCGCGATTGCGTCTTGCCGGTGCGCGACGCCTCGCGCTCAAGCTTCGCCTTCGCGCTCGCGCTGATGCTGAGCATGGCGGGAACCGTCGCGCCGTCGTCGTCCGGATCGCCGAACACGGAGGCGTACCCGTCTGCGTCCATGTTCTCCTCGGCCCATTCGCGCGCCTCTTCGTACGACTGCGGGCTTATCTCCTCGCCGCCGGCCCATCCCGAGCCGTCGCGCTTGGCGCACCTCGTGCGCGGCCCGCCCTCGGAGTGCAGGAAGAACTCGCCCGTGCGCTTGCGGTAGAGGGTCTCGCAGTAGTAGTCCAGGTCGCCGACGTAGCAGCCGTTGTCGCTCTGCGCGATCTGCTCCGCCTTGTCGGTGTCGTACCGCTTGCCGTTGATGACCTTGTTCATTTCGTCTCCTACCACTCGACGATCTCGTCTTTGTATTCCTCGACCCACGTCCCGGCGAACACGTCGCGCAGGTTGTCGAACTGGATCTCTTCGAAGCCGATGCCCTCGCGCTCGCAGTAGTCGTTGATCTCGTCGGTCACGTCTTCGGCAACGTCCTCGTAAAGAACCTCTCCGTCGTATTCCGCATCGGAGTCGATCGCCTTGAGCGCGGCGAGGCGGTGCGATCCGGTGACGAGGCCCATGTTGCACACGAGGATGGGGGCGCCCTTCCAGCCGTTCTCCTTCATGGACTCGGCAAGCTCGGCGACCTTCGCGCCGTCGGTTGCGTTGACCGTGGCGTAGCAGCTGATCTCGTCGAACTTCATTTCCGTTTCCTTTCCTCGTCCCTTTCGATGCAATCATTATAGCATACGTAGATATCAACGTAAAGTGAAGTATAGTATATATATACGTATTTTTTTGGCGGCAAAAAAGCCCGCCGAAGCGGGCTCGCCTAGAACGCGTGCTCGAACCCTCGCCACCTCGTGCAGGCCGGAGGGTCGAACAGCTTGTGCGCCCTGATCTCGTCGCGCCCGAGCGAGACGGTGAACGTACCGCTCTCCATGGAGTAGCGGTACGATGCGCCGCATCCTTCCAGCGCGTCGATCTGCGCTTTCGTCCCTTCGAGCAGAACGTCGAATATGTCCTCGATCTTGTTCATGATATGCCCTTCATTCTAACATAGCGGTCGATGATCTTCTGGATGTACGCGTGCCTCTCGTCGTCTCCGGCGCTGTTCAGGCGCCAATAGCGCTCGCTTCCGTGCCTGTTGAGCCAGATGCGCGCCTCCAGCTCCTCGTGCAGGATCGTGTCGACGAGCTCGGCGTCCCCGGGCTTGGCCTGCTTGCCGATGTAGACCGGGCCGGCGTACTTCCGGCCGTCGCCGTCGTAGCCGACCTTCGTCAGCCCCGGAGTCCTGATCCTGCCGTTGTACGTCGGCGGCGCCGAGAACCTGACGCCGGCGAGCGCGCCCGACGCCAGCGCGTCGATCCTCTCCTGGCTCGCCGGGTGCCTGTAGCGCCCCGCGGCCTTCGCCTTCGCCGCGGCTCTCAGCGCCCTGGGCTGCGCGCCCACGCCGTACGCCTTCTCGCGCGGGTAGTTGCGCACGAGGCCGCTCTCCTCGCAGTGCTTCCGCAGCGCCTGCTGCTGGCGGCCGAGGAGCAGGCGCTTCTGCGCGTAGCGGGGCGTCTCCAGCCCGATGCCGGCCTGCTCCATGGCCGCTATCTCCCGCTTCGTCCCGCGCACGCGCCGCTCCAGCTCGCGCTGGCGCTGCATGGCCTCGTAGCACTCCTCCGACGTCATCCCGAAATGACCGGACTCGCGCGGGAACGACAGGTCGGGCAGCTCGGTGACGCCGGGGTAGTACGGCCCTATGGAGTGGCGGCAGTTGACCCCTTTGAGGCCGCCCACGCCGCCGTACCCGGTGAGCTGGATGAGTCCGGGGTACTGGACCCCTCCGACGAGCTTGGGGCCGGAGACGCAGCACGGGCGGCCCTGCCACTCGGCATGGGACGGGCGAGCGCCGTAGTGGGCGGACGTTATCACGAGATCGTGGCCGATCGCGGCCAGGCGGGCGAGCGTCATGCGCCCCCCGGCCTGGGACGCCTGGCTCACGACGTGGCGGCGCACGGCCACGTCGATCTGGCTCATGATCCCGCTCTTGTAATCGATCGTCTCGACGCCGTGCGCCGCGATCCTGCAGACGGCGCGCGCCAGGATCCGGTCCAGGGGGTCGACGCCCAGGTTGCGCGCCGCTATCGCGTCGCCGGCGACCTCGTACCACAGCCGCTCCGCGGCGCCGGCCATGGCGATGTTCTGCCGCGCCACGATCTCGGCGAGGCCCAGGGCGGTTTGGTGGGAGATCTCCGCCCACGCCGCGGACGCGCCGTCCATGGCCCGAGCGACTGCCGCCGCTCCGTAGTACGCCTCCAGGTCCGACACGTCGCGCGCGTCGGCGCGCTCCAAGGCGGCCAGCGTGCGCGAGCGCACCTCGCCGGACACCTTCGAGGCGTGCTCGGCCAGGATCTGGTCGAGCCTCGCGCGGTTGGCCCTGGCGAGCGCTTCGAGCGCTTCCGCCTGGGAGCCTCCGATGATCCCGTCCGCCAGGCCGTCCACCAGCGCTCGCGTCAGGTCGGCGACCAGGCGCTCCTCCGCGCCGTGCACGATCGCGTCGGCCAGCGCTCCGACGTCCTCGGGCTCGACCGCCATGGCTTAGGCCTCGACGGGGAGCGCGGAGGACGCGTCCGCGAGCCCGCACTCCTCGCGTGCCTCGTCCTCGCTGTAGCCCTGCCAGCGCACCATGTAGCGCCACGGGGCCAGCAGGCCCGCCGCCACGTCGGCGCGGTCGCGCTCGCGAAGGCTGTCGTCGTCCTGGATGATCGAGTCGCCCATCACGACGTTGACCGCGCCCTCGATATCGGGGATCGCCAGGCCGCCCAGGCTGCGGCACACGGATGCGGCGGCCGTGACGATGCCCTCGATGGCGGGGCGCACGATCTGCTCGTGCTTGTGGACGGTGCGCATCATCTCGGCGTTGTCGGACGCGACCTGCTTGGCCGTGGCCACGCCGCCCGACTCGTCCAGGGCGTAGTACTTGGTGCCGAACCCGCAGCGCTTGCCCAGCACCTGCAGCGCGGTGGACAGCATCCTCACGTCCTCGTCGGCGCGCAGGCTCGGGTTGTACTCGGTGATCATGGGCCGCCCGTCCGCGTACACCGTCGCGTCCTTGAGGGCGACGTAGAACTGCAGGCGCTCCTCCTGCGGCAGCATCATCCGGCCGGTCGCCTCGTCGCGGCGCAGCATCGCTTCGGGAATCATCACCATCTTGCGCCCCAGCACCAGCTCGTTGCCGATGTTGTCGAACGCCAGCTCGGTCGTCTCGATCGCTCCCAGGGCCGCGTCGAACAGCGCCACGCCGAACGGCGACCCCTCCCAGTACGGGTTGTCGAGGGCGAGCGTGACAAGCTCGAACGTCTTGCGCGGCTGCCGCGTGCTGATCGCGCCGTCCGAGTAGCCGTCCGGCACGACCGTCTCGCCGTCGTCGCGGAAGAACCGGGTCATGATCTCGTAGTCTCCGCGGTCGTTCGGCCGGTGAACCTCGACCTGGGTCAGCAGCTCGCCGCGCACGGCGACCTGCGAGACGAACGCGCAGGCCGTGCACTCCTCGCCGTCCCAGTCGAGCGGCGCGATGTGGCGCGCGTCGTAGCGCTGCGGCGACACGCCGAGGCCGGGCGATCTGCCGAACGCCTGCACTCCGCGCAGGTGCAGGGCCCACGCCCCCGTTCCGGTGGCGCACATGCGCTGCACGAGCTGGGGCGCGCCGTCGTCGAAGCGGGTGCGCGCGAGCCAGCCCGCGAGCCATTCGGCGGCCTGGCCGGCTTGGCCGTCCTCGGCCACGCTCACGCTCGCCCGCTCGTTGTAGATCAGGCCGGCCATGTCCTCGCACACCATGCGCGCCGGCGTGCAGCTGCGCACCTTGACGGTGTGAGGCGTGCCGTTGACGTCGCGCAGCTCGCTGACGTAGAAGTCGGCCTCGGACCTGTAGTAGCGCCACCACTCGTCCACGAATCCGCTCATGGGGGTCTCGATGCAGGCCGCCGGGTAGCCGAGCCCCTGCAGCCACCTCTCGGCCGCGCCCCTCCAGCCGCCGCCCTCCGTCGCGATCTTTGCCATTGCCTGTCTCCTTACGGTGTGTCGGGGTCTGCTATGAGGTCGAACACCGCGTAGCGCACGGCGTCGATAGCGTGGTTGTCCTTGTCCGGGTACCCGCGGAAGCGGCCCTCTTCGTCGATCTCCGCGCGGTAGCGGACGAACTCCTGGTAGGCGAGGGGCGCGCGGCGGCGGTCGATCACGATGCGCGCGCGCCCCTTGAGCCACACGATGCCGTCCGCGACGGGGACGCGCTTCGACGCGCCCACGGCGTTGATGCCGTAGGCGCGGTAGTCCGCGATGCTCTTGCGCTCCGCGATGTCGCAGCGCACCTCGTTGGCCGGCAGGTCGCGGCGGAACACGGGCTCGCCGTCCTCGTCGCGGATCGCGCGCCCGTCCGATCCCCGCTCCGCCAGGTGCTCCTTGACGACGGCCGCCGTGTCGGCGTTGAGCATGTGATGGCGCCACTCCTCGCCGTAGATGACGAGCTCGCGCCGCTTGCGGTCGTAGGCTACGTCGAGGAGCACCCAGGGGTCCGTCTCGTAGCCCCAGTCCAGGCCGCGCCGGATCCACCCGAACTCCGCGATCTCCTCGTCGGTGACCTCGCACTCCTCGACGTTGCGGAAGACGCGGCCCTGGAGCTCTATGCACTCGCCGTCCAGCTCGTTCCTCGCCGCCTCGGGGCTCTCGCGGTACATGCGCTCGGCGTTGGTGACGAAGCGCGCGCCCAGGAACTCCTCGGGCACGTCGCGCCAGGTGGAGTGGTGCACGAGGACGGCGGGGTCGTCCGCCTTGTCGGAGGCCTCGCGGTTGGCCCAGTGCTCCGAGTCCGGGGGAGGGTTGAACAGCTTGAACTCGAGGCCGTAGTCGGCGCGCAGCACTGAGTACTCGACGTTGCGCACGTCGGCCGGGTCGAACTGGGAGTACTCCTCCCACGTCAGGATCTCGATCTTCTTGCGCGGATCGTCGAACGTGATGGACTTGAGCTTCTCCGGATCGTCCAGGCCGCTGAACAGGATCTTCTGCCCGGTGGCGTTGTAGACGACCTCCATGGGCGACACCGATGCCGTGAAATCCGCGTCCTCGCCGGAGCGCCCGATCGTCATGCCGCGCTTGCGGATCGCCCACAGCACGTTGGCGTAGCAGCTGCGGCGCAGGGTGTTGGCGAAGCGCCGCATGCACAGCCACATGGCGTTCGGGCGCGCCAGGAACACGTCGAGCTGCTTCTGGTACGCGTAGCTCGACTTCGCGGATCCGCGCCCGCCTTTGAGGACGACCTCCTGGATGCCGGCCTCGACGGCGCGGGAGACCGCGCAGAACGTCGGGGCGATGGCGGCGGACAGATCGAACGGGGGAGCCTGGCGGGCCGCGGGATCCGCGTCCTCCCGCTCCGCCTGCCGGTCGGAGTCGAGCAGAGCCATGTTCTTGGACAGCGCCTCGTAGGCCTTGACGTCGCCCTCGGCGGCGCGCATCACCATGGTGGCGGTGACGGCGGCGGCGTTGGTGCGCTCGTCGGGATCCAGCCCCATCAGCTCCATCGCCTTGTTGTGCTTCGGCGACGCCGAGTCCATCGACAGGATCAGCCGCGCGGCCTCCTTGAGGCTCGCCAGCTCGCGCCTGCGTGCGCCCGAGCGCAGCCCGCCGGCGCGCCCCTTCTCCCGCGCTTCGCTCGTGCTTCGGATCTTGTGGGGCTCTATGTTCTCGGGATTCGCCATGCCGGGCATCTTGCCAGGCGCGTCACACGGATGCGCCCCGCCGGGAGGGGGACGGCGGGGCGCGAAGAGGAGGGTGCCGACACGTCGTCGGCACGTTGCATGATGGGGGAGATGTCACCCCAGCGATTCGACGATCGCCCTCTCCCTGTCGGACAGCTCCCACCTATGCGCGGCGGCGCGCTCGGCTGCGGCGCGCTCGGCTGCGGCGCGCTCTGCGCGCTCATGATGCCCCGCCGCCTCGTCCGACAGCAGCAGCCCTCCTCCGTAGATCCTCTTCCCGGCTTCGCGCTGGGCGTCCAGGGCGCTCACGCGCGCGCAGTCTCCCGGCTTGACCTCCAGGCGCACGCCGTACTTGGCGTACCTCCCGAGCATGGACGCCGTCAGCACGTGGCTCGGATACGAGTACTTCGGGAGCCGCTGCCTCTCCTTCGACCGCCTCTCGTCCTGGACGCGCTTCACGGCGCGGAATAGGTCCGGCGCTGTCTCCGCCACGTTGTCGCCGAACGACGTGACGAACGAGGTGCGCACGACTGCGCCGTTGTGGTACTCGATGTCGCAATCGGCGAACACGTGGTTCGTGCGCATGCACGTCTTCGCGCCGCTGAGCGCCGTCAAGGCCGGGGCGAACAGGAAGAAGCCGATCCCGCGGTCCAGGTAGAACTCGCATATCTTGGACAGGATCGAGAACGGCGGGTTGTCGAGCACCGTGCAGCCCTCCGGATAGTCGAACGACTCGTAGTCGCCTCCTGGCCAGAACGGGCGCACGATGCCGCTCGGATCGATACCGAACCGCTCGCACGCCCAATCACTCACGCAGTCGTAGACGTCGGGCGGGGTGTAGCAGTCGTCGGTGGTCTTCTTCGGCTTGAACTTCTCCACGAACCCGTCGTAGTCCTCGAACAGATGCTTCTGCCGGCTTGTCGACGCCATGGCCCTCCTATCGCCTCGCTTCGTACGGCGGCGATTGTCCGCCACAGGTCACCCGGTCCATCGGGACAGCTCTCGCACGTCCATGTCGAGCCGCATCGCCAGCAGGTACTCGGTCTGCGCGCCGCGGCTCCCCCTCCATCCGGGCAGCAGGCACACGCCGTCGCATTCGGCCAGCAGCGCGACGCAGCGCCTCATGGCGACGTGCCATTCCGCCTGGGCGGGGACGTGCCGGTGCGGCACGACCGGGACGTGGCCGGCTTGCACGAGCTGCTTCGCCGCATGCTCGAACATCGCCAGGTTGCGCCTCGGCCTGCCTGTCACGGGACCCGCCACGTACACCCTCATAGCTCCTCCATCCTCACGTAGATGCCGGCCGGGTCGCTCCACAGCTTGGCAGTCGAATGCAGCGCGATGCGGCTGTCGTTGTCGAAGTAGCCGAGCTTGGCCATCACGTCGAACACGGTCTTCTCCACGTTGTCCGCGTCGGGCTTGACGGCGTGCCACGATCCCTGGGCGCGCTTTCCGCCCGTCGGCCAGCAGATGCGCATCTCCACCGCCACGGGGCCGTCAAACGGCTTCTGCGGGGCATGTTTGGCCAAATGCGCCTCCCACTTCGCCTCGGCCGCTTCCAGCGCCCCAGATTTGCCGAGAACCGCCTTTCCGGCGATCCTGTGGATCTCCATGTCGTTGTGCGTCGCGGTCGGCGGCACCATCGGCTCGAAGAACTCGATCATCGCTCCACCTTCCTCGCCTGCGACCAGAACCCGCACGTCGCCTGCGCGCCCTGGATCTCGTTGTCGCGCATCAGGGCCTCGTACTTGGCCTCTCCGTAGCGCTTCTTGCGGCGCTCCCGGTCGCGCAGCACGTTGGCCACGAGCACGTCCGCCTCGTCGATCGGGTAGTAGTGCCGCGGGTACCTGCCGTCGTGGTCGTGCCAGCGCTTTTTGATCCACGGGCCGATGTTGTAGCGGTAGGCGAGGTGCTTCTTGCCGCGATGGTCGCTGATCCTGATCGAGTTGCACATGCCGCAGTCGAGCTTGAGGTAGACGCTGGACGTGCTGTAGGCGTCGTAGCGGTGCACGGTGAAGCCCTCGGCCAGGAACCGCTCGGACAGGCTGTCCGCGAGCGCCTTGAAGTCGCAGCCGCTCATGCCCCGTCCACCTCCTCGACCACGGCGGCGCAGTAACCGTACGACGCATCGCCTCCGGACAGCCGCACGGCGCACCTCTCGCACGCGCAGCTTCCGAAGTACTCGATCCTGCTGCAAACGAGCTGCAGCGCCTTGGCCCGGTACCTGTCCCGCTCGTCCTGCGCGCGGAGCATCGCGCGCCGGTGGCGTACCGACGACATCCTGGCCCGCTCGTACAGCCTCTGCTTGGATTCGGCGGCGCGCCTCCACTCGTCCCGCTCGGCCTCCGCCTTGCGCAGCATGTCGCAGCTGCACCAAGCGGCTGGCACCCTGTCGGCGCAGTGCGTCACGTCGGCGTGCCCGCACGCCTGCTCGTGGCCGCATCCCGGGCAAACGCTCTTCATCATCGGTCGTCGTCCTTCCTCTTCGCTTCCCATTCGTCTCTCAAAAGCCCGTACACCCCGACGAGCACCCATGCGCAGAACGCTGCGAGCGGGGCCGTCGATGCGAGCAGCAACCACGCCGATGTCATGACGCATCGCCTCCCTTCCCAGGGCGCTTGTGGCGGTAGTCGCGGCCGCATCCGGCGCAGCGCAGCGCCTCGTACCCTTCGGCGTCCGCCGACGCGAGGCACCAGTACCCGTCGTAGAGGCATGTCGGGCAGTACGGCACGTTGCTCACCTGCTTCGGGACGTCCCCGTCCTCGACGGCCTCCCGGATGCGCCCGGCGGTCTCGGCCTGCCACGACCCGTAGTCCGCGTCCTCCTCGAGCTTCGCCGCGATCTTCATCAGCGCCGCGACGTCCACTCCCTGCCTGAGGTAGCCGCGCTCGGCGGCGATCCGGTCGAACAGCTCGGCGTCGATCTTGCCCGCCATGTCGCGGATGGCCTCCTCGTCGAACCGCATGGTGGCGAGGACGCCGCCCTCGTCCGCCACTATGTCCGTCCTCACGATCCTGTCGAAATGCATAAATGCTACCTTCTTCCTGTCAATTTGTTCGAATCTCGCCGCTTGTCAAGGGCAGGGGAAGGGAGGACGGCGGGCGCAGCTTTAGCCCGCCTTCCTTCACCCCTTGACCCCAGAGAAAGGGAAACCTTTACCCCCCGTAGGGGGGTACTTTTTCCTTCCCTCGGAAAAACTCGGGTTCTCGCCGAGAATTTCCCTCCGAGGGAAAATCGGGAAAATCCTCGATGCGCGTCAAAAAGGACGGAAGGGAAAAAGTCGGGGAACGCGTCCTTTCGTCCGCATGGAAGGGAAGCGTTTCCCTCCGGGTTTTTCCCTCCGCTCACGAC
>NZ_DBFEGU010000338.1:0-9933 GCF_048329335.1 Eggerthella sp.
CCACGACGAAATGCTCCGAGCCGATGACCACGCGCTTGCCGTCGAGCGACGACGCGATGCCGTGCGCCACGAGGTACTCCACGTCGGCGTGGCGCTCGCGGTGCCGAAGGTTCTTCTCCGCGGCCGCGCGCACCACGGCGCGGGCCACCGGGTGCGGGAAATGCTCCTCCAGGCAAGCGGCCAGCCGCAGCACCTCGCGACGGTTCCACCCGTCGAGCGCCAGCACGCAGGCCACGTTGGGCGTGGCCTCGGTCAACGTCCCGGTCTTGTCGAACACGATGGTGTCGGCCGCCGCCATGGCCTCGAAGTGCTTCGAGCCCTTCACGGTGAAGCCCGCCTGCGCGCTTTGGCTCATGGCCGCCAGCACGGCGATGGAGCCGGTGAGCTTGAGGGCGCAGGAGTAGTCCACCATGAGCGCCGCCGACGTCTTCACGAGGCTGCGCGTGGTGAGCGCCACGGCGCCTGCCAGCAGGAAGTTCCAGGGCACGATGCGGTCGGCCAGCTGCTCCATGCGCGACTGGGTTTCCGATTTGAAGGATTCCGCCTGCTCCACGAGCGCCACGATGGAGCGCAGCTTCGTCTCGCCCGCGTCCGCCGTCACGCGCACGATGATCTCGCCGTCCTCGACCGCGGTGCCCGAGAACACGTTGTCGCCCACGCCGCGCTCGACCGCCAGCGGCTCGCCGGTGAGGGCGGCCTGGTTCACCATGGCCGTGCCGCGCACCACCTCGCCATCGACGCACACGGGCATGCCGGTGCGCACGGCGATGCAGTCGCCCGGCTTGAGGTCCGACGCAGCCACCTGGACCTCCTGGTCGCCCTCGACGAGCTGCGCGGTTTCCGGGAGGTCGAGCAACGCGTTCACGAGCGCCCCCTCCGACCGCGAGCGCGTGTACTCCTCCAGCGTCTCGCCCAGGTTCAGCAGCAGCATCGTCTCACCCGCCGTGCGCGGGTCGCGCTTGACGAACGACATGCCGATGGCGGCAGCGTCCAGCACGGGCACGTCGAGCCGCGCCCGCCCGAGCGAGCGGACCGCCGCCGCCAGGAAGCCGCGGTAGCGCCAGGCGGTGACGAGGGCCGCGACGGGCTTCGGCAGGAACCACCGGCGCGCGAAGTACGACCCCACGAGCACCGCGATGTCCATGAGCAGCGACTGGGTGCGCGGTGCCAGTTCGAGCCCGCAGCTCGAACGGGCTTCGGCGATGGCCTCGGCGTCGATGGCGTCCAGGTGATCGAGCACCCGCTGCCGCGCGCCGTCCGCCGCACGGTAGCGCACGGCGATGCTGCCGATGCGAGGGTAGACGTTCGCGCGCTCCACCGCCGGGCACGCGCCCAGCACGCGGTAGAGCGCGTCGAGATCGTCGGCGGGCACGGGACCGACCAGCCGCACGCGCAAGCGGCCGGGAACCTCGCTCGCGATGACGTAGTCCATCGCGTTCTACTTCGCCGGCTGGTCGTCGGCCTCGACGGCGGGCTCGGCAGGGCGCTCCCCGTCCTTGCCGACGACGCTGATGTAGGTGGCCTCGGCCACGATGTCGTCAACCTCGGCCTTCGCCTGTTCGACGATGTTCTCGTACGTCGCCTTCGCGCGCAGCCCCTGCGCGACGCCCTGCACGTAGCATTTCTTGGCGGTGGTGCTGGTCAGCGCCTTCACGCCCACCGTGCCCAGCAGAAAGCCCGCGCCCACCAGCAGCCCGCTCTTCTTCTTGAATCCCATCGCTTCGCCTCTCTCTCGTTGGTTCCCCATCCGCGCGCTTCGATTTGAAGTTGCACGAATCTAACTTATCAAGGATAATGCGGTTGTCGGATAAAGTCAATCATGATTAACTAGTATCGTCGACATCGAAGCGAAGGAGGTCGGACATGAAGCAGCATCGATTCTGGGCATGGGCGAGCCTCGCCTGCATGGCGCTGGCGCTGTACACGGGACGCAAGCGCGTCTGACGCATCCCGTGGGGAATGCGAGGGGGTTGCCGGGTTCCGCCCGCATCCCCGACGCGGTTCGGGTACCATGAGGAGCATGACGAACAGCACGGCCGCAAGGAGCGTCCCATGAACATCAACAACGTGGTATTCGAGCGATCATTCGGCGTATCGTCTCAGCTCACGCCTTCGACCATGCCCGAGATCGCGTTTGCGGGACGCTCGAACGTGGGCAAGTCGTCGCTGCTGAACAAGCTGTTCAACCGCAAAGGGCTGGCGAAGGTGTCGCAGACGCCGGGCAAGACGGCCACCATCAACTTCTTCTCCTGCGACGGCGTGCGCTTCGTCGACCTGCCGGGCTACGGCTACGCGAAGGTGTCGAAGTCGGACAAGAGCCGCTGGTCGGAGCTCATCGAGGGCTACTTCAACCAGGATCGCGACCTCGCGCTCGTGGTTTCGCTCGTGGACATCCGCCACGAGGCGTCCGACCTCGACGTGAACATGATCGGCTTTTTGCAGGAGGCCGAGCTGCCGTTCGCCGTGGTGCTGACGAAGGCCGACAAGCTCAGCCGTCAGCAGCAGATGAAGCAGAAGGCCGCCCTGAAGAAGCAGCTGAAGCTGGGGGCCGACGTGCCGCTCGTGGTGTGCTCGTCGGAGAAGGGCACCGGCATCGACGAACTGCGCTCGCTCATCAAGAACAGCGTGCGGTAGGCGCTGCCACAGCATGCACCCGAAAGAAAACGGCCCCGAAGGGCCGTTTTCTTTCGCTTGAGGAATCCGGGGCTACGGGCGAACGATGATCATGTCACCCTGCACCGGGCTGATGCACACCGTCTGGCCGAAGGTTGGAGCATGGATCATCTGGCCGTTGCCGATGTAGATACCGCAGTGGCCCCAGCTGGTGGCGATATCGCCAGGTTGAGGATCGCCTACCTGCGACATGCCCATGAACGTGTTCGTGGTTCCCCATCGGGAGAAGCTTCCAGTCACGGCATAGCTTACCAGGCCGGAGCAATCGAACGAGCTCGGTCCTACCCCACCCCACGAATATGGCAATCCTATGCAACCGTACGCCCGGTCGACGATAGCATTGCCCGTCACAGGATTGTAGGAGGGTCCGGAAGGCTCGCTCGGAGCGGGCGACGGAGAAGGCGAGGGATCGTTGCCCGGAGCAACATTGCCCGAAGCGTTCGCGTTCTCTTGGGCCTGACGCGCAGACGCTTCCACCACGGCTTGGGCCTGAGCTGCATCGGCGGCTGCCTGCGCAGCGCGCTCCTGCTCCAGCAGCTCGGCCGCTTCGGCGCTCAGGCTGTCGTAGGTAGCCTGCATGGCGGACATCGTGGACGCCGCCTCCTGCTTGGAGCGCAGCGCCTCATCGGCCTTCTCGGCGGCTACGCGCTGCTGCTCTGCATAGGCGGCCTGCTGCTCCTGCACTTCGGCACGCAGATCTTTCGTCTGCTGAACGAGATCGGCATCGTTCTCGTTCAAGGTGTTGAGCATATCCCAACCCGTCGAGAACTCCTGGAAGGTGGTGGCGCCCAGCAGCAGGTCGAGGAACGAGCTTCCGCCCGTGCGGTACATGCTGCGCGCACGAGATCCCAATCGGGTTTGAAGGTCGGCGATCTGGCCGTTCGCCTCGTCGATGCGCGCCTGCGCCTCGTCGCGCTTGGCCTCGGCTTCTCTCTGCGCGGCCAAGGCCTCATCGTAGACGACGGAGGTTCGGTTGAGCGTACTCTGCATGCTGTTGAGCGATGCGAGCGCGGCCTGAGCTTCAGCCTGCTTTTCGCTGGCAGTCGGATCGGCGTACGCCAACGAAGGGATCATGAGAGTCGCCGCGAGGGCCGCAGCCACTGCTCCCGCGAACACGCCCTTGCGGGCGCGCATTGCTTGCTGTTGCATGTGGGAACCTCCACCTGCGCTCAGATGCTCGTATACATTGCGAGCTAGTGTATCAGATCGCATGGCTCGCCTACGAAACAGCTTGGAAATCGAACAGGAACATCATACGAACCTCGGGTGAGCCGGGTGCAGCTTCGGAATCCTCACTTATCCGTTGAAGCCCTCGTCGCGAATGCGCCCCGCGCCGTCGGCGGCCGTCGTGGCCAGCTCGTCGCAGCGCTCGTTCTCGGGATGGCCCGCATGCCCCTTCACCCACACGAACGTCACGTCGTGAGGCTCCTTGGCCGCCAGCAGACGCTTCCACAGATCGTCGTTCTTCACGGGCTGCTTCTGCGCGTTCTTCCAGCCGCGCTTGAGCCAGCCGTCAACCCAATGCTGGTTGAAGGCGTTCACCACGTACTGCGAGTCGGAGTACAACGTGATGGAGCACGGGCGCTTGAGCACTTCGAGACCCGCCACCACGGCCATGAGCTCCATGCGGTTGTTCGTGGTGCGCTCGTAGCCCTGCGACAGCTCCTTCTCGTGGACGGCGCCCTTCGAATCGACGAAGCGCAGCACCGTGCCGTAGCCCCCCGGCCCCGGATTCCCCCGCGCCGCACCGTCGGTGTATATATCTACATGCATGTGGAGGGCCTTTCGCGTCGGAGGGGCAAAACCGGATGGGTATCATACCACGAGAGAGCGGTCGCCATCGAATTCTACGCGTCAGCCCCAGATGAGGTCCATCATCTCCTGGCGGTCGTGGACGCCCATCTTGGCGTAGATATGGGAGACGTGGGTCTTCACGGTGCTGCCTGACAGCACCAGCTCGTCCTGGATGAAGGCGCGCGTGCGGCCCTGGGCCAGAAGCACGAACACCTCGGTCTCGCGCGGCGACAGCGCATAACGTCCCGCCAGCTCGAGACACGTGTCCGACACCGTCTGCACGAGCGGAGCAGCGACCTCGCCCGAAGCGGCATCCTTTCGACTCGGCACGAACCAAACGGCGCACAGCGCAACGACCACGAAAGCGTAGGTTGCCAGCATCACGAGCAACGTGTCCACGATGGCCGCGCGTCCCAACAACAGCACCCAGGCGATGGACGCTCCCGCATAGACCACGCCGGCCACCCCCATGACGCGGTACGACGGCACGTCGAGCACGTCGAGCGCCGTTACCACGACGGTCCAGAACAAGAGGTGCGCGAACAGCTCGTCGATCTGTATGACCACGGTGAGGAACCCGAGCGACGCTCCCGTGGGGTTCGCCTGGATGGCTACGACGAACAAACCCACCAAGATGAGCAGCAGCGCAGGCTGGAATCGGATCGGCAACGCGGCATCGGCCAGGCGCGCGAGCGCGGCGTAGGCGAACACCACGACGCAGACGGCCGGAACGATCATGGCGGTGAGCCACGGCAGCGCCGTGGAGATGTTCGCGTTCGTATCGCCCCACATCCCCAGGTAGCTCACCGAGCGGATAACAGCCAGCACCACCGCCGCAATAGCCAACAGCACGAGCATGGTGCGGCGTTCGGCAGCTGACGTGCGCTCGCGCGTGCGCGGGACGGCCGGCACGCCGAACACCGTACGAGCGCGAGAGCCCTCCGAGGCGGAAGCCGCCCTCGAAGGCGCAACGGCATCCGAAACGCCCTCCCCTGCCGCGAGATCGGCACGATCGCGCGCAAGAGTGCATGCCGTTTCGAACAGAAGCGCCGTGGCCACAGGCATGGCGATGGCGACGATCACCTGCACTGCGGGGCTTGCGAACGCGCTGAGCACGAGCAAGACGGGAAGCTTGAGCACCAGACTGCCCGCTATGCTGGCGACGGCGCACACGTAGCCCTGCGTGCGCGCGAGCAGCAGCATATAGCGCGCCGCCAGCCAGAAGTAGCCCACGCCGGCCACGAACAGGCCGCCCACGGCCAGCGCCCCGGGATCGAAGAAGGTCTGGTGGAACGACATGCCGAAGCACGCCGTGCCGAAGGCCGACAACAGCGGCAGCACGAAGCGCAGCATGCCGTCGGCGCGCTTGAGCGCACGCGGAGCCGTCGCGAACGCCGCCGTGCATAGAAGGATGCCGGCAAGGAAGAACAGGCGCGGATTCGCCCACGCATCCATGCCGGCTGTTGACGACATGAAGCCCAGCGTGTGGCCCATCAACGTGCACCAGACCAGATTGAGCCCCAGCCCGCACGAAGCGAGCACGCCCACCGGATTGATTTGCAGACCGCGGTTGCCCATGATCGGTGATTCCCCAAGCCTCCCCAACATCAGGCCACCGCTCGGCGACCGCCTCTCATTATCGCACGCCCTTCGCACGCCCGCACCCTCAAAAAACGGCGCGTTCGGCCCGAACCGGCAGAATCACCCCGCTCTGCACGGGCATCGGCCAAAGTGTCCGATGCGGAAATCATCGGACGACCCGCGAATCGGATACTTGGGCGATGGCGCGCACGGCAGCCCGCATCCTACGATGGGACGGTCCGCGCGCATCGACGACGCAAGAGGAAGAAGGGAGGGACGCAAACGGCGAAGCGCGAGCGCGCATGGCGGACGACGGGAACCAAGACAAGGAAAGGGGGATGCATGAGGCTCAACAAGAAGGCCATCATCGTGGCAACCTGCGCGGCCTGCACGCTCGGCCTGGCGGCAGGATGCGCGCCGCAGCAGTCGGAGAACGCAGGCGCCGCCGCTCCGTCCGGGGACGGAGGCGCCGTCCCGCAGGAGCAGAAGCTCACGCCCGAGCAGCAGGCCGTCATCGACGGCGCCGAAGGCACCACGAACGAGGACATCGACGAGAACTACTATCCCGGCAAGGAATACCTCGACAACCTATGGGACCGCTGGGACCAGGTTGCGACCGAATACGCTCCCGAAGTGCGCACCCTGCCGAACGGGCAGATGGTGCAGCGCACGCCCACCGAGTACGAGGTGAACCCCGACGCTTGGCAGATCCAAGCCGGTTCCAACTCGTACAACACCTACTGGCTGGACGCCGACAACCGCGGCTGCGAATCGTGCCATGCCGACATGAACTCGCTGCTGAAGCACCTGCCCTACGAGCACCCGGTTGCCTGGAACGACGAGTTGGACAACAAGACCACGCTGCAGCAGTGCCTGTTCTGCCACTCCTACGCTCCGGGCTACATCGCGAAGCAGTACGAGTTCGGCACGCTCATGCACGCCGTTCACTACGGATCGCGCACGAAGAGCGACTTCGTCAACCAGTATCAGGGCGACTGCATGTCCTGCCACAACGCCACCGAGAACGGTGCGGGCCTGGAGCTGTGGGATCTCACGAAATACGATCGCCTGTGGGGAATCAACGACGTCGAGAACGTGCAGGGCGATTTCAAGATCGATCAAGAGAGGACGCAGGGCCAGAGCGGCGTGTTCTCGTACGACTGGATGCACGCCTACTACGACAACATGCGCCACGGCGCGGGCGTGAACGGCCTCGACCTGGAGATGCCGCAAAGCCTGTTCGACGAATGGACCATCACCGTTGACGGCAACGTGAACGCCGAGTACACGGCCACGCTGCCCGAGCTCATCAAAGAAGCCGAGGCCGACGGCGCCGTGATCACGAAGACCTCGAAGATGGTGTGCAACTGGAACCCGGTGGGAGGCGGCGGAGTCACGAACACCGAGATAACCGGCATTCCCGTGAGCTGGCTCGTCGAAAAGGCGGGCGGCTACAAGGACGGCACGACGGGCGTGAAGGCGCTGCGCGCCGACGGCAGCTCCAAACGCGCCTTCCCCGTGGACAAGGTCGACTCCGACGAGGCGCTGCTGGTGTACAAGATCGGCGGCGAGTACCTCGACGCGACGCGCGGCTATCCGTGCACGAACTGGGTGGAAGGCGTGGACGCGCAGATCAACTCGAAGCAGATCGACACCTACCACGTCACCGACGAGGACATCGACTACACCGACAAGTGGGCCGGCAACCCGAACGGATGGCAGAACGAGGACGACGTTCCCATGAACAAGCCCAACGCCACCATCCTCGGCGTGCCCGACGGCCTGCTCGTGCAGAACGGCCAGCCCTACGAATTCACCGGCTACGTGGACGGCTACGACGAGAAGATCGCAAGCGTCGAGTTCTCCCTTGACCGCGGAGAAACGTGGACGAAGTACGATATCGGCGACATGGATCGCAACAAGATGGTGTGGTGGAGCTTCACCTACAAGCCCGAACTGGAAGGCGCGTACTGCCTGACCGTTCGCGCCACCACCGAAAGCGGCATGACGAGCTTCGAGACCCAGACCGTCATGTTCAACGCGAAGGACAAGATGCCCAACCCCGAGGACACGACCGTGCTGGAAAGCGCATCGCTGATCCCTCCGAAGGTCGCGGCGGCATCTGACGAGAAGAGCGAGTAGGAGGACGCCATGGCTTACAACCCCAAGAAGATCGCGGGCGGCGTGGCCGGCGGCGCGCTGCTGATGTTCGGAGCAGTGGGCGGTATCGGCGCTACGGCCGGACTACCGCAGACCGCCGACGCGGACCCGATCGCCACGACGCATGCCGTGGGAGACAACGTCGTGACCGCACAATGGTTCAACGAGGACGACGTGTCCTACGTCTCCGTGGCCAACGCCCAGGGAGCGTTCACCTTCAACCAGGAAGGCGTCACCCCCAACGACGAGCTGTTCAACGTGTTCGGAACAGCGCTGACCAGCATGTGCTCGAAGCCTGCCACCGAGCTCGTCGACGTGGAGGGCGGCGTGGCCAACTTCTACGTGAACGTGGGCGGCAACATCAAGAAGAACTTCACCATCGACGTGCGCGACCTGGCCGAAGATGCCAACCAGGAGACGATGATGGCGTGCTCGTGCGCCACCGGATCGCCCTTCGGCCAGGCGGCCGTCATGGGCGTGCCGCTGTCGGCCGTGGTGGAGATGGCCGACCTGGAAGACGGCGTGAACACCATCACCGCCTACGGCGCCGACGGCTTCGGCCAGCCGCTGCCCTTGCGCTACGCGCTGGAGAAGAACGCGCTTCTGGCGTACCAGGTGAACGGCCAGGAGCTGGAGGCGGCCACCGGGTCGAGCCTGCAGCTGTGGATGCCCGAGACCGTGGCGCGCTACTTCACGCGCGACATCGTGAACATCGAGCTGACGCAGGAGGATGCGGAGCCCGACGTGCAGCAGGTGGACCCGTGCTACCGCAACAAGATCAACATCATGAACTACTCCGACGACTGCGTGTTCAAGGCAGGCGACGAGATCACGTTCGAAGGCGTGGCCGACGATCTGGGAAGCCCCATCGCCGCCATCGAGTTCTCATTCGACAACGGCCGCACATGGACGTCGTGCGACACCGACGGCGCCACGGCCGACAAGTGGGTGAACTGGCAGTTCACCACGTCGTTCGAGGAAAAGGGCGACTACCGCATGACCGTGCGCGCGAAAACCGCCGACGGCATGGTGTCCCCGCTTGCGGCGACGCTGCTGTTCGAAGTGGCCTAAACCCTTCGCAGCACGCAACCTCGAGCCAACCGAAAACGCCCGTCCGCGAAATGCGGGCGGGCGTTTTCATGTTGCGTCCCACACCGTCGCGAGCGTCCATGCGGGCGAACGGCAGCACCCAGTGCGTCAAGAGGACGGGTGCTTTGACACGTTGGAACCCTGACGTGTCAAATCCGACATAGAGCGAGGCGGAGCTGGGCGCAAAACGGGTCCCATGACAAATTCGGCGGCCGGATCGGACGTCGGCGGCGACGCAAGATTTTCACCACCTGGGATTATACGGTTTGGCGAAGCCTACCGGCACGTCGAAACTGCTTCGAGATTGTCATGGAACCCTCTTTGCGCCCAGCCCGGCAACCTGCTCCGCCCCTCGGCTGTCGGACCACGCAACGGCCGCGCACGTTTTCGCCGGCTCGCGTGCAGCAAAAACGCCGGTTTGGCAGCCTCGACTCCGCGACTGGTGAAGAGCAGCGACAAAACTCCAGATGGCGCTCGGTCGCATTCCGCAAAACAACGCTCCCGAACCCGAGAAGAAGGCGTCCGAACGGGCCGGTGCTGCCAAACCGGCGTTTTTGCTGCACGCAATCCACCCATAGCTGCGCACGCGTCGAACCACCCGTCCCTCCCTAACGCACGTCAACCGAAAGCGCCCGC
>NZ_DBFEGU010000339.1:0-2030 GCF_048329335.1 Eggerthella sp.
CAACTTGGATCCTACAATAGCATGCGACCCAGATCAAAGCAGGGGTGAATTAAATCACCGTTGCAGCTTCGCCTTGCGCAATGGTAGGTTCGGCTCGAATCGAATCGGGAACCGACCCGATCGCCGCCGACCGGAGGAGGCCGTCATGAAGAACACGCGAACCGTCCGCATAGCCGCAGGAACCGTCTGCTTGATCGTCGTAGCCCTCGTGATGGGCTGGTTCGTGGGACGCTACATCCCAGGGGATCCCCGCGAGCCCGAGCCCCGCATCGGCGACGGGCTCTATTCTGAAACCGGATACGGGTTATCTAAGATCGTCGATTTCGATCCGGGATCAACGATGAAGCTAAGGAACATCACGCAAGGCCAACGTTACGTCAGACATCCGGACGAGGTGGAACGCACCCCTTCCGAATTGGTAGACTTCTACAAAGAGAACGGCGAATGGGAGTACGAATGCCCCGACATCGACCTATCCGTGTCCGAAATCAAAACCATCACGACCAAGGGCTTCGCTGAATGGTATCCCGAATACGCAGGGACGTACCGCCCGGTATACGACGGCAGCGAGCTTATAGCGGTCACCGTAACCATAACCAACGCCTCCGACAACCTTATACAGCAATGGTACAAGCTGCCCCTTGAGCATGTTACGTTGTGGAGCGAAAACCTCGACTATATAGACGACAGCTTAGGAGCCGGAGTGGTGCTTGACGACGCATTCGTGTTCGCGAACGAAAACTACAATCGTGACGAATTGCTCCGAATCGAGCCAGGAGAGTCACAGACGCTGATCCTGCCGTTCAAAGTCAACAAGAACGCCTTGAAAGACCAAAACTCGTTCGACGAGCTCGATCCCTCCGACTTCTGCATCCAGATGGTCGATTTCTCAAGCAGTACCGCCTACCGCCTTTGGCTGTAAGCGCCCCCCTCCCGGGCCGCAACCCATCATCGCCCGAAAAACACGCCTCAGCGGCTGGAGCGCGTTTTTCGGGCGATGATGGGTTGCGACTGCCGCAGGGGCATTGCCAACCTCTTAGAAGAACACCTTGGCGGCGTGCTCGTAGAATCCGTCATGCCGGTAGCGCAGCAGCGTGGTGGGAACGGCTCCGCGGCTGACGTAGACGCGCTTCACCGGCGCGTCGAACGAGAGCAGCTCGCCGTCTGCGAACAGCGCGGCCTCGCGGGGATCTCGGTTGAGCGACAGGTCCATCTCCACCACGTCGTTGGCCGCCGTCACGATAGCGCGCGAATGCAGGGTGTGCGGCGCCAGCGGCACGGCCACCAGGCCGTTGAAGCCGGGAGCCACCAGCGGCCCGCCCGCCGACAGCGCGTAAGCCGTCGATCCGGTGGCCGTTGCCACCACCAGCCCGTCGCCGCGCATGTCGGCGATGTGCGCGCCCGAGATACCCAGCGAGAAGTCGATGATGCGCCCGTTGGCGCCGCGCGTCACGGCCAGCTCGTTGAGCGCGAAGAACGTGCGCGCCGGATCGTCCACGTCGTGCGCCGCCGCCTCATCGTCGTCGCCCCACGGGTCGGGCTCGCCCTCGCACACCACGTCGATGCGCAGGTTCGTGCGCTGCTCGGCCACCACGTCGCCCGCCAGCGCCGACGCAACCACGGCGATCACGCCCTCATCGCCCGTGTTCGCCAGAAAGCCCAGCCGTCCGAAATTGATGCCGAGAACGGGCACGCCCGAGGTCCCGATCTGGCGAGCCGTGCGCAGGATGGTGCCGTCGCCTCCCAGCACAACCGCCATCTCGACGCCCGACGCCAGCGCTCCGTTCAGCTCCTCATGGTCGCAGCGGCACGACAGATCGGACGAATCGACCAGCGTGTAGTCCAGGCCCTGCGTGGCCAAATACGTTGCGAGCAGCAGCGATGCGTCCACGGCTTGCGAGTTGGAATTATTGCGTACGATGAGGATGTGCATGAGGGTCTTCTTTCCGGGTTTGCTATGATGGGGTCATTATATCCGAAGCATGAGGAAGCGTTCGTCCATGTCCGACAAGCTCGCACGAGCTCAACAC
>NZ_DBFEGU010000340.1:0-18766 GCF_048329335.1 Eggerthella sp.
CCCCTTGCCGGTTTCGACATCGCGCCGCCGAATTGGAACCAGGTCGGCACAACGAACGCCGCCGACGTCGTTGCCGTGGTTGACACTGGCGTGGACTACAACCATCCCGACCTCAACGGCATCATGTGCGACATGACGCAGTACACGGACAGGGGCGGACGCTACGGGATCAACGTCGTGCCCGGCATGGATCCCACCGATCCGATGGACGATCATTACCACGGAACGCACTGCGCGGGCATCATCGCGTCGCAATGGGATGGCGTGGGGACGAGCGGCGTCGCGTCCGGCGTGCAGCTGGTGGCCGTTAGGGTCGCAGGTAGGCAGAACACGATCGAGAGTGCGGATACCATCAGGGCATACGAGTATCTTGCCGAAGCCGTTGATGCCGGCTTGCCACTGCGCGCCATCAACAACTCGTGGGCCGGAAGGACGATGAGCAAAGCATTCAGCTTGGCGGCGACGAAGCTGGGCGAGAAAGGCGCCGTGACCGTCATCGGGTCGGGCAACGATGCCGCCGACGTTGACAAGATACCGATGACCGCATCCGTGCTCGCGCATAACCCGTATGCGGTCGCTGTCGATGCGTCGGATTCTTCAGGGCAGCTCGCCTCGTTCAGCAACTACGGCGTGGAAACGACCGACGTGGTGGCTCCGGGCATGAACATCATGTCCACCGTGCCCCTCGGCAGGGCGGCCTACGCTCCCGAAGCCGACGGCTCCCCTTTGAGCTACGAGACGTTCGAAAGCGACGCCCCGTCGGTTACGGCGCGCGCGACGCCGACGTCGTCCGAGGATATAGATGCCGTCGTGCAGGGGGCGACCCATTTCGATGCGAGGGGCGGAGCTCTGAAGATCCCCTTTTCCGAAATGCTCACGGAAGAGACGGCGCTGGGCATCAGTTTTCGAAGCGTCGTGGTGTCGATGGAAGTCGATCCGTCGAACCAAGAGGGCGTCCGGTACGTAGGAATGAACGCGACGGCCACGAACCAGAACAACGACAACCTGCTTTACCAGGTTGCGATAATGAAAGACGGCGCGCTTGATTGGACGCCGATGGGACAGACGGCTGTCGCGGCCCTTGGGAAGGACCGAGGTTGGACGACCATCGCCTTCGACGCCCAGACGCTTGCCCAGAATGCCGGCGGCACCTTGGCGTTCGAAGGCGGCAAGCTGCAGGTGCGGCTGACGTTCGCACGCGCCGGCACGCCGATCGCCCCGACCGATGCCCTGTACCTCGACACGGTTGGAACGGGCAGGGCCGGCTCCGCGATTCCCTATCAATCTTTGAGCGGGACGTCCATGGCAACTCCCATGGTCACCGGCGCGGCCATGGTGCTCGCGCAGGATGTCGACGGCTCCACCCCGGCCGAGCGCGCTGCGAAGCTGGCGGCGCTCGTGAAGGCCTCCGTGCGTCCGGTGGACGCGTTCTCCGGCAAGTGCTCGTCGGGCGGACACCTTGATTTGAGGGTTGCGTCGGGCGACTTCGTCCCGGTGGTGTCGGGCGCTCGGATGGAATCCGACGGCGACGCCGCACTCGTCATGGTGGAGGGCAGCTACTTCGGCGCAGCTCAGGGTGCGGGAAGCGTGCACATCGGCGGCAAGGAGGCTGCTGTGCGCTCCTGGTCGGACGGCTCCATCGTAACGGAGTGCCCACAGGGTCTCAAAAGCGGCGTGCTGGTGGCAGAGGGAACGGCCGGCAACGGCAAGAGCGGATCGAAGGGCTTCCTGCTGCAGGTTCCCGAGCGACCGGACGACCAATCCACGCCCCTGTTCGAGAAGACCATAGCGCTTCCCACGTCGGATGAGGGCCTGCCGGTTGGCGTGTCGTACGGTCTTCTGACCGGGCTGGGCGGTTCGCTATACCTGCTGCCAAACGACTTCAGCATATCGCATGCGGGTACTTATGCGCTATGGCGCTACGACCCCGATCAGGACAGCTGGACGCAGTGCGCCGACCTACCCGAGGCTCTCAGCAGCGCATCGATGACCGTGTTCGACGGCAAGCTGTACGTATACGGCGAAGCGGGCGAGACGGATGGGGCGTTGGCTCCTCGTCTTGTCAGCTACGACCCGGCGACGAACGCCTGGACTTCCCATGACGCTTCCCGCCTGCCGTTTCATGCGACGATAGTGAACTGCGATGGAGCGATGCTGCTGGTGGGCGGCGCCGCGTACGACGGTGTCAAATGGGTCGAGCTGACCGAAGGCAACATCGCCGTGTACGATACGCAGACGGGGGCGGTAACGGCTGCGGGATCCCTCGCGACAGGCCGCTCGACTCCCTTTGTCGTAGCGCGAGGGGCCGAGCTGTTCGTCGCCTTGGGCGATGTGCACGACGTGACGGGCTCTTCGACGACGAGCCCCGTATTCGAGCGCATCGTGAGATCCGGCGACTCGTACGTTGGCAACGACCTGTCCGCCGCCCTGCCTGCGCTTGCGCCCGGCTACGACGATTCGTTCGGCTTGGCAGCGGTCAAAGCCGGAGTGGTGCTGTCGGGCCGTATCAGCGTCGAAGAAGCCGACGGCGGACGCGAGCTCGATCAGGACACCTATCTGTTGGACTTGGCGAACGGAGACAAAAGTTTCCAAGGCATCGACAAGCGCGCCTCCCGGGTGCCGCTGTACTTCCCGAGCTCGACAGCGTACGACGGATGGCTGTACACCATGGGCTTCTCGGTCTACGAGAACGGTGGCCGGGTGATACGGGCCACGCCGATGGAGACGCTGCCCCAACCCGGCGACCTACCTGAACCTGGACCCGGCCCTACGCCCGGACCTGGCCCTGCAGCTGCGCCGGAACCGGTTGTCGGCAAGGGGGATGCAACGTCTCTGGCGAGAACCGGCGACCCATTAGGCGCTTTCGTGCCGGCTATCACGCTGGCCGCCGGTGTCATGCTCGCAAGCATAGGCGTTGCCACGGCTGCACGACGAAAAGCGAAAAAGAACAGGCTATGAAGACGGCAGCGGATGCCACCGGATCTTCTCGATGCGCGCACCAGAGCCTATCGGGGTCAAAGGAAGTAAAAGAAGGATGTCTTTGCAAAAAACGACCGGTTATTCGATCTGAAACAGGAGATAGGTTATGAGCGAATCCAAGAAGCACGACTCTTTGAGCGCCGAAGAGCTGGACGGGGTGGCTGGCGGCGTATTTTTTCGGAGGGATCCCTCCGAATCGTTCTGCCCGTTCTGCAGTATGAGCACGAAGGATCCCAAGTTTAAAGACACTCACCTATATCTTGGCGAAGGAGAGCGTTTCTGCGAGGTGGAATGCAAAACCTATCCTGGCGACGAAATCTGGTGAGATATGGTGAAGGCCGTCGAGGGATCGACGGCCTTCACGGAAGAATGGAAGCTCGCGCTTACGCCTCGATGGCGCGGCTCTGGCGCATGATGTCGTAGGCCAGCCACGTGCAGGCGCCGATGACCAGCAGCTCCACCGCGCCGCTCGCGCCGATGGACGAGAGCATGCCCTGCGCCGCGAGCCAGACGTCGCCGGCGACCTCGATGGCCAGGCCGATGACGCACAGCACGAAGAACGGCTTGACCTTCCGCGGATCGCGAGCGCCGCGCAGGCCCAGGGCGCCCACGACCAGGTCGACGACGCCGCTGCCGAGCAGCACGACGCCCAGGACCAGGCCCACGGCGATGCCGGCCACCAGATCCGGGTCGTTCGGGTCCATCGCGTTCACGGCGTCGGTGCCCAGGCCGGCGGCGATCAGCGCCAGGAACGCGAGGCCCAGCACGATGGAGATGACGGCGAACACCACCAGCACGATGGAGATGACGCGCAGCGCCTTCTGGCTGCCCGAGCGCTCGACTTCGGCCTTGGCCTCACCAACGATGCCTCGGTCATGCTCCTTCTTCACCACGTCGGCGAGGGTGGTGCACACCAGCAGGTAGACGACGTCGCCGATAAGCAGGAAGGGGTCGTCCAGGAATGTGCCGCCCAAGAACCAGTTGTACACGATCATCGCCAGGATGACGATGGAGATGCCCCAGCTGAGCGCGCGATAGGGGCCGACCTTGCTCGCATCGTTGGAAGCGCGCAGGCCAAGGAAGGCAACGATCAGCTGCAGGGCGCCCATGATCAGGACCAAAATGCCCACGGCCATGGTAAGGATGCCCGCCGTCGTCTCGGTGCCCTGGAAGTTCACTGCGTCGTTCAGGCCGAGCGAGTCGGCCGCCGCGCCGGAGGCTATGATGATCGCGCCCGAAAGCGCAACCAAAACTCCGAAGATGATCATGATGATAGAGGTGATGCGCAGAGCTTTCTGCGTACCGGTGCGAGGGGGATGCGCCATAGTACGTCCTTTCTCGAAAACGGATCTTTTAAGTCGAAGTATAGGAGCGCTGCGTCCGATAGGCGCGCGAAAGAGCCCGACAACGGAAAGGACGGCACGAGCGCGGCATATCCCGAAACGAACGCCGACGAGCCCGCGCAGATCCCTAGTCCCCGCCGACGGCGGACAAAGGCATGGCGACCCCGCTCGCAAGCACTGGCGACCCGCCGGGAACCGTCGCAGCAGCAACAGCCCTTTTCGCTGCCGCCGCGCTCGCAACTGCGGCGGCCATCGCGCGACGGACGCGTACGGGACGCGACGATCAGCGTCTGAAGCGAAAGTCCGCTTACTCGCGAAACAGCGTGTAATCCAGATCCGACTTGTTGCACTGCCACACAGTGGCGTTGCTGAAGCCGAAGCGCTCATGGTCGTTCGTAAACGCGGTGCCGTAGAGACTAACGGCAATTTTCATCCCGCAGTAAGGGCAGATGCCGCCGGGCACCGCTTTCGGAAGAGCGGCCACGGCCCTGTCGGACAGAGCCTCGCCGCCGGACACCTCTTCAAGATCGTCCAAGCCAAGCTGCTGGAATTTATCGGAATCGTTCATGTTCGATCCGCCTTTCTGTCAGCCCTTTAAGCGAACAGACCCCCACCCCTACATGGTCTGGCGCTCCACCAGTTCGGCGAATACGCCGCCCAACGCGCACAGCTCCTCGTAGGTGCCGTCCTCCACCACGCGGCCGCCGTCCAGCACGATGATGCGGTCGCATGCGCGAATGGTGGACAGCCGGTGCGCCACGATGATGCGCGTGCACTTCATCCGGTCGAGCGCCTCGCTCACCTGTCGTTGCGTCACGTTGTCCAGCGCGCTGGTGGCCTCGTCGAAGAACAGTACCTTGGGTTTGGGGGCAACGGCGCGCGCGATGAGGATGCGCTGGCGCTGGCCGCCCGAGATTCCGCCCGCGCCCTCGGACACCATCGTATTCATGCCCATGGGCATGGCGCGAATGTCGTCGGCGATCCCCGCCAGCTCGGCCGCCTCCCACGCATCCTCCATCGTGAGCCACGGCGCAGCCACCACGATGTTGGAGAAGATGTCGCCGGTGAACAGCTTTCCGTCTTGCAGCACCGTGCCGATGTTGCGGCGCAAACTGGCCACGTCCAGCGTCTCGATGTCGCGCCCGTCGTACAGCACGGCGCCTTTCTGCGGCTTTTCGAATCCCAGCAGAAGCCTCATGAGCGTCGATTTCCCGCAGCCGGTCTTGCCCACCACGCCCACGGACTGGCCGGGGCGGATCTTCAGCGACAGATCATCCAGCACGGCAGGCGCGCCTTCGGCGTAGCGGAAAGTGACGTTGTCCATCTCGATGCGACCGGAACAATGCTCAAGCACCTGCTTGCCCCCGGCGGACTCCGGCACCGATTTCATGATGGGCGCGGCCATATCGAGGTGCGGCTTGATGGACGCGAAGTTGCCGGCGACGCCGGCCAGCGACATGAACGCGCCCGTGGCCATGCCGTACGCCAGATTGAACGCCATGTACTCCGATGTCGACACACCGGTCTGCACGGCGGTGAAGTAGATGACGATGGTGCCCACCACCGAGACCGCCGTCTGCACGACGTTCGAGTAGCGCATGAGGCGCGGGCCGTTGTACGTCAGCTTGACCTCGTCTTTGTACGAATCGACCCAGGTGGCGTACGCGCGACGCTCCGCACCGGTCAGCCTGATCTTCTGGATGCCGGTGAACAAGGCGTATTCCCATCCCTTGCGGCGCGCGGAGTGCTCCAGCTTGCGCTTGGTCACGCTCACCTGCACCAGCACGGACGCCACCGACACTGCCGCGCTGGCCAGGATCACGCCCAGCGCAGGCAAGGCCAAACCGGGTGCGTACGCAGCTATCTGCGCCACGTACGCCAGAGAGAACACCGAGGTCAAACCCGTGGTCAGGACGATGTTCTGCAGCATGCTCGCCAGCGTCTCGATACTCGAGAGGCGTGCGGACAGATCGCCCGATGCGTACGCGCGGTAGAACGGCGCCGGCAGGGAAAGCGTACGCATCATGGCAGCGGCTTGCACCGACAGGCTCAGCTTCGTGCCAACGCGCGACATGACCAGTTCTTTCGCGCCGCCGATGAGCACCCGGGCGCACGTGACCGACGCCAACAGCACGGCGATGGGCACCACCACGCCCACGTTGCCGCTATCCACCACCGGTCCGAAAATCAGACTGTTCACCGCAGGCAGAAGCATGCCCAGCAACGTCACGGCCAACGTCGCCGCCACGATCATCACGTAATCCGAAAGGTCCAGGCTGCGCACCATGTGCAGCAGCACGTCCCTCACGCCCAGCTCTCGCTGCGGCAGGGGCTGGTAGAAGCAGTACGCTTCCTGCGCGAGCCGCGCCGCATTCGCGCGATCGACGCGTACCTTCTCGCCGGTGGCGGCGTCGCTGTACGCGAAGCCCCCCGCTGGCTGAGGGATCAGCGCTACCGGCGCGCCGTCGACGAACCCCAGCATAGCCCCCGCCGCGTCGCGCTGCCAGCCTTTCGACAACACGACGCGCCGGCACATCACGCCTGTTCCCCGCAGCTGGGCGTCTATGAGGTCGCGCACGCTCTTCGGGTCGCGCGGGGCATCGGCCGGCTTCACGCGGTAGTACGCCAGCACCTCGCCCACGGCATCGGCCGCGGCTTTGCCCGCATCCACTTCCGCGCCGCCCGCCGCCCGCCCGGTGATGGCCACGGAAAGGTCCCAGGCCGCCTGAGAGACCAGGTCCTCGTCATGCTCCAGCCGTTCCTTGATCTGACTGTCGAACCAACCCATGCGCACCTCCTCCTATTCCTGGGTCACCAGCTGCAGATACATGCCCCCGCGCTCGCACAGCTCTTCGTGAGTGCCGCGCTCCACCACGCGGCCCTTGTCCAATACCACGATCTCGTCGCAGTCTCGCACGGTGGACAGACGATGCGCCACCACAATGCAGGTGATGCCGCGCTTGCGCACCGCGCTCATGACCTCCTGCTCGGTCTTGGCGTCGAGCGCGCTAGTCGCCTCGTCCATAATGAGCACGGTGGGATCCTGCGCCAGCACGCGAGCGATTTCCAAGCGCTGCCTCTGTCCGCCGGACAGGTCGCGCCCGCCTTCGGACAACACGGCGTTATAGCCGCCGTCGCGCTGCATGATAACCTCGTGGATGCCGGCATCGCGCGCGGCAAGGATCACCTCGTAGTCCTCGATGGAGGTGTCCCACAGGCGGATGTTGTTGGCGATGGTGTCGTTGAACAGCACGATGTCCTGGTCGACCACGGCCACCGACCCGGTCAGCACCTCGCGCGGCACCTCGTCCATGGGCGAGCCATCGAAGCTCACCGTACCCGACCAAGGGCGAAACAAGCCGCTGACCAGCTTGGCAAGCGTGGACTTGCCGCACCCCGAAGGGCCTACGAAGGCCACGCTGCGTCCGGATTCCACATCAAGGTCGAAATCCTTGATCAGGGGTTCTTCCAACCTCGAGTATCCGAAGGTCACGCCCTCCATATGCACGGCGCCCTTGAGCTTCTCGCACGATGCGGCGCGGTCGAGCGGAGCCTGGGAGAACGCCGGATCGTCCGGATAGCGCATGACGTCCTCGATGCGCTCCATATCGGTGCGCATCTCCTGCAGCGTCTGCATGACGGACGTCAACGTGGAAGCGGGAGCCATGAACTGCGACAGGTAGCCTTGGAACGCCAGGATCATGCCCACGGTGAACTGGCCTTGCAGCACCAAGTACACGCCCGTCATGAGCACGGCGGTGTTGGTCACCTGCATGACCAGCTGGGGCACCAGCCCCAGTCGCTGCCCCAAGCGCGCGAAGCGGACCTGTTGCGTGTTGAAACCTGCCTGGAAGCCGGCCCAGCGCTCGAAATAGCCGCCCTCCGCGCCGGCGGCCTTGATGGTCTCCACCATTTCGATGCCGGAAACCGTGGCGGCGGCCAGCTTGCCCGCATCGCGCATCTGCACGCGCGTCACATTCACGCGCTTCGCCGAGATCAAGCGCGCCATGCCCAGGTTTATCACCACCGACGCTATGCCGATGGCGGCCAACAGCGGGCTGTAGGCAACCATCACCACGGCGTACAGCACCAGCAGAACGAAGTTCAGCAGCAGCGGCGCCAACTGCTTCACCAGCGATGCGGCGATGGTGGTGTTGGTGGCCGCACGAGCCGATAGGTCGCCGGTCATGCGCTGCGAGAAGAACTCCATGGGCAGGTGCAGAACCTTCCACATGAACGACGAGTTGGACACTACCGCCATCTTGCCCTCGAGACGTAGCAGGTACATGGCGTTCAGCACCTCGACCACGATGCGCACCGCTCCCACGGCTATCAGCAAGGCAATGAAGGGGTACAGCCATTCCGGGTTCTTCCCGCCCAGCAGCCGGTCCATGAACACTTGGGAGAGCGCCGGATTGATGATGCCGACGACGGCCGTCACCGCCGCCGTGATGGCCACGAACGCGAGCGCGGCGCGCGAGCTCTGTAGGCGCGGGCCAACGAACTCCCATACCGACCGGGGCTTGCCGCTGGGCTGGAAGTCGGGACCCGGCACGAAGCGCAGCATGACGCCGGTGAAGGCGGCATCGAACTCCTCCTCCGTCACGGTCACCTCGCCGCGTGCCGGATCGTTCAGATGCACCTTGCCTCCCTTGAAACCGCGGCACACCACGAAGTGGCTGAAGTTCCAGTGGACGATGCAAGGGAACACGCCCTGCGAGCGCAGCGCCTCGGGCTGCATACGGAAACCCGAGGCCTCGAATCCGTAGGCGCGAGCCGCGCGCACCACATTGGAAGCCTTGGATCCGTCGCGTGATACGCCGCAGTCCGCGCGCACCTGCTCGAGCGGCACCCATTTACCGTAATAAGCCGCTATCATGGCCAGGCAGGCCGCCCCGCATTCGAGCGCTTCCATCTGCATGATAACGGGAACCTTGCCCGCCATCTGGCCAGGCTTGCCTGCAGTGCGAGCGCGGCGCGCTCCCTTACCCGGCAGCATCACGATGCGCCCCCCAGAATCAGGCTGATGGGAGCGAACTCGCTTGTGGCCACATGGGCATCGTACACGCCGTCGGGCAGGTCTATGGTCACGTCGACGGGAAACATCCAACTCGTTGCGTTCACCTTGTGCGCTGCGTACTCGTCCAGCTGCGCGACCAGTGCGTCGGGAGAGAGGGGCGTGGTTCCCACGGACGCTACGGCGCCTTTGGCGCTGTCGGCGCTCACCGTGTCGCCGACGGCCACCTGACCTACCTCGTCCTCGGCGACGTAGCAGGTCGCGTGGCCGCCTTGCACCACCAACGCAGTAGGCATCGTGTCGACCAAGCGCCCGCAGCACGCCCATATGAAGCCGGCCAGCAACAACAGAAGCACGGCGCCCAGCACCATCCACACCCCGGGATTCGACACGCGGATGTAGTCGTCGAGCTGCTCGGGCGACTTTGCCCGATCCAGGCTTTCCTGGCGAAAGGGCGAAGCCGCCTTGTCTTTTCCGTCGCGTGCGCTCATCGTGAACCTCCCGTTTCGGTCAAACCGTCGAAGCCGGGCAGAACGATGGGAAGCTCGACTCCTTCGCAACCGGCCGCAACTTCATCCAGTTCGTCAAGCGCCAGCTCGCCTTCGCCCAGCGCCCCCCAGGCGCTCTGCGCCGCTGCGTCGTTCACCCACAGGCCTTCCTGCTCTATAAGGCTCTTGAAGTCGTCAAACGACATGCCCCCCGCCGCATGGCGGGCGGCATCCATCGCAGCCTCGTCACGGTCGGAACGAGGGCTCTTCGCATCGGGTTCGACCATCGTCGCTCCTTGCTCGCGCGGTCAAAAGAAACGGTTCCCCTTTTTCGGGCATCGCTGCGTATCGTGAACGGATGAAGCGCGGGCGACGCTCTTTTTCGTCAACCGACAACGATGGGGTACGAACACGCGACTGACAACGCCCCACGAACGAACGACCACTTTCAACGAACGAACGACCAAGGACGGTTGCTCGTTCGAGAGAAGCGCTTAAAACCGCGCATTTTCATCGGATCAATAGCGGCACTCCGCCCGGATGCCGGGGATAACCTGCTTCCAATATTGGCACATCGTGCAATCCCTTGCGAAGTACGGATCGTAGCTTGATAGCTGCTTCCCCGTTTTGGGGCATTGGTAATGGGAGACATAATCGCCGGCCCCGCCGCTGACATCCTGCAAGCCGTCGTCTTCAAGCCTCTCGATCTTCAAGGAATCTTCGTTCTCCATGTGTTCGCTCCTTCGCTTCACGTCGATTGCGGTACCGGCCGTCGCGGCATGGGCATCGCCGACCATCTCCTCAACGCCCAGCTCACGCGCCTGCGCCGCCCGTCGCCGCTTACGGGTTTCGCAAGCGGCGACGGGCGGCGGTTCTTCAAGAACCCCCGCCCAAGCTAATGCAGCCGCAGTCGCGTCCGTGCCTAGCCGACCTCCCCCATAAAGCGGCAGATGGAAGTGATCTCGCAGATCTCGCCCGTATCCCTCCGAATTCCCGTTCCCGTGGTCGGGCATTCGCACACCGCCCCGCGGTCGTTAACCAAGCCCAAACCGGTGTACTGACAGCAGCAGGCTTCGCCTCCGGCGACGGCGCCCAGCTCGTCTTCATCGAGTTCCGCCGATGAGGGAGCGAAGTCCTCGGCCGACAAGTCGAAGCCGGCTTTCTGTGCGATTACAGCCGCCTGTTCTGCATTCTCTTCCGCAGACAGGCCTTCAAGCGCTTTCAGCTCGTCTTTGATCGACTCGTCCTCGCTCGCCTTCTTCAGAAAGTCTTTCAATTGCTCGTTCATGCGCAATCCTCTCCGTTTCTTCGGTTTGCTAGTTTTATTGCGTTAACACGCAATAGTAATTCGGCCAATCGAACTGACCGTACTTGCGGGTGGCGCAACACTTCGTCTCCGATGCCTGGAAGTCGCACACGTCAGACGGGGACACGACATGATAGGCCCCGCCGACGGTCGCATCCAGCTGTTGCTCGGTGAGCTCGCCTTCCGCGGTTCTCACCGCCATGAAGGCTGCCTCTTTTTCGGGACTCAACTCAAGGCCGAGCTCGGCGCTGACCTCGCGAAGCTCCTCAATCGTCTGGATGCGCGCGGCGCGCTCCATCATCTCTTGCTCGGTAGCCGCCATAGCAGCTCCCCCTTCCTGTTCCGTCCGTCCTTCTTGAGCGATGCCTGCCGATAAGTGTAGGAATCGCCGGCCTTCGCACGCAAGGCGTCACGAACGAACGACCTATTCAACCGCACGAAAAGCCTGTTGCGCAGTGCGCAGCGGTAGGCAAAGGGAACGCTCGTTTCGTTTGAAGGGGCGTTCGTTTCGACCTCGTTTGGCATCGACGAGCCGTCTGCGGCTTTCTTCTATACTGCGGGGAAGGCGCTCGTCGCCTTCATCCTTTTCTGCATTTTGAAAGGTTGCCAGTGAAGAAGGCCGTGTTGCATACTTCGTTCTCGCGCCGTTCGGCGCATGTCTCCAGGAGAACATACCGTGACTAGCGAGAGCAGCAGGCATGTTCGGGGCGAGGCTCCCGTGGACGATCCTGCTTCTCATCCCCTGATGGACGAGACGATTTCGCTGACGCGTGAGTTCGTCCATCGGTACTGGAACGGCGGGACAAGCTGGTGCGCCGCCCGCCTTTCCGATGATTTCGCATGGATGGGGGCACAGGACGACCAGTCCGACTTATCAAGCGATTCGTTTCGCCGCCAGATGGAGCAGATCGCAATCGAACGACCCCGCGTGGTTCTTATGTGCGAGCAGTACCTGCCCGTTGCCGCCCAGGAGACCCTGTGCATCGTGGCAGGGAGCTACCTGGTTTTCGGCGACCCGGCATCCGGCCGACTTGCCGCACAGGAGCAGCGCTTCACATTCGTGTGGAAGCGCGACGAAAACGACGACTCCCTGAAAATCTGCTATTGCCATGTATCGCATCCGCTGCCTCCTGCACCAGATAGCGAGCCGCTTTCCGTGAGCGTGAGCAAGCAGGCATACCTGTACCTCAAAGCCGTCCTGATGCGCCAACGCCAAGACGAGGCCGTTACCGTGCGCGACGTAGACGGCACTTCATGGCGCATCAATCCCGATGAGATCGTGTGCGTGGAGGCGCGAAAGGAGCGCACTGTGCTTCATTGCGAGAAGACGGACGTAACGGTGCACGGCTGTATGGGAAACGTGCTGGAGCAACTTGGATTGGACATGATGTACGTGCATCGTAGCTTCGCTATCAGCCCGCGCCATGTCGCGAGCCTGGAGAAACGCGATCTGGTGATGGACAACGGGCTTGTCATCGAGATTCCCACCAAACGCCTATCCCAGGTGAAGAAAGAGCTATTCGGCTAGCAACAAGGGTTTTCGTTGCGCGCGAGCGGTCTTTCGTTCGCAAGGAGTTGCGGACGGGCGCCGTCGCTTCGTATGCTAGGCGTCGCAAGCTGCTTTCAAGCAGGCGGTTCGAAAAGAGAAAGAAGGCCCGCCATGGCAACTGGCAAAGAAACCAGCACAGCGGCAGAAGAAGCTGCAGAAAAGCTCGCCGATCAGGAATTGGATGCAACCGGAGGAGGGCCAGGGATCCCTCTTGACCGCATAATAAACCCCAATCGCTACCATTTCGGATGCGGATTATGGGTTCCCAACCCCGGACACGAGTATGACGAAAGGCACTATTGCATTCATTGCCGCTTCTTCTTGGACACCGGCCCGCACTCTTTCGATTGCGTAAGAACATCGTCCCCTTGGGATTGGGGCGGCTAGGGGAGGGGATCTTCCGTTCGCGGAATTCAGCATCTAAGCTTGGAAAAGACGACTGAAAATTGTTCAGAACCCTCCATCTCCGCCAAGCACTGCGATGTGGCGGCAGGGCTCACATGCAACGCGCTGCTGAATACGGCGGGGAAATGCGAAGGGCTGAGCCGACAGAGAGAATCGCTCGCTTCGACCCCGCCCTTCGCCAAGAACGCTTTCACCTGCTTGTTCGCGCGCCTTCCTTTCGCCATCTTCCAGCAAGACCACACGGGGAAGGCCTAGCCAACGTCGCCCATCGAGTGGCAGACTCTATCAACGTTGACGAACCCGCTTCCGTCGGTCCAGGCTCCTGTCCCCTCTCTTGGGCAATCGCACAGCACAGGGCGATCATCCATCAGGCCCGTACCGGTTTGCCTACAGCAACAGGCGTAACTTCCTCCTGCCACGACGTTGAGCTCGTCGTCGTCAAGCTCCGTTTCGACAGGAGCGAAGTCCTCGACCAACACATCGAAGCCGGCTTCCCGGGCGATGGCTGCCGCGCGCTCGGCACGCTCCTCTTCGGGCAGGCCGGCGAGGGCGCCGAGTTCCTCTTTGAGCGGCCCGTCCTCGCTCGCCTTCTTCAAAAAGCCTTTCAATTGCTCGTTCATGCGCGCTCCTCTCTATTGAAGGTTTCCGTTGGACTGCAAAGGCATGACTTCGGCAGGCTTCGGCCCGCCTTCGTTTTTATCTAAAAAGCAGTAGAGATTTGGGTACGAAAAACGGCTATACGCGCAGGAGGCGCAGCAAAGCGTGTTATCTTGCTGGTAATTGCACTTGAAGAGTGGGGACACGATTACGGAGCCGCCGGACACGGCAGCAAGCTCGCTCTCGTCGAGCTCCGTTTCGGCGGGGTCGAGATCCTCGACCGCCACCTCGAAACCGGCCTCGCACGCGATGGCGGCCATTCTCGCCGCGACTTCGTCTTCCGGCAGACCAGCGAGGGCCTCCAGCTTGACCCGCAGGCCCTCGTCCTCGCTGACCTTCGCCATGAATTCCTTCATGTCCTGCTTCATTCGTTCTCCTTTCTCTCGGCGATCCTCGCCTGGGCTTTTTCTACCGCCTCGCGGATGCGGGGCGCGTAGCCGCCTTTCAGGATGAGGCACTGGGCGCGATCGGGCGACAGTATGTCGTCAGGGGCGGTGAACAGCGCGCTCGCGCGGCACCCGCCAGCGCATGCGCCGCGGTGCTCGCACTGGGCGCACTCGAGGTTGTGCTCCCACAGCGCGCTCACGCGCGTATCGATGAGCGAGAGGTACTCCGAGTCGGACAGACCCTGCCTCAAGCCGATCTCGGTGGCCAGCGGGTACCTTTCCTGCATCGGCATGGACGACAGCGCCATGCACGGCAGCATCCGCGCCTCCGGGGACAGGTAGAGCGTCTGGCGCGCGTGGCCGCACGTCACCTGCGACGCGCACGCGGCGGGGTCGCGCTCCTCCGGATGCTTCCCTATGTTGGGGATGGTCCAATCCCCGCTGCCCGGACGCCCCATGAAGAAGCCGCCCAGATGCAGGCCCAGAGGCGCGCCGTCCTCGTAGAAGCAGGGGATGTAGTCCAGGTAGACCTCGAAGGTCTCCTCCAAGGTGAGCGACCTGTCCTCGCCCAGGCGCTCCCACGTGTCGGTGTCCGCCACGGGATTGACCTTCAAGCTCTCGCAATGGTGCGCCGCCAGCGTGCTGACGCTCTCCCGCAGCAGGTGCTTGTTGCCCTGGTGCAGGCACATCTCGGCTCCGGTGGGAAAACCCCGCTCGTGGCAGAGGTCGAACGCCGCCAGCACCGCGTCGCCCGCGCCGGGGACGCCGCGCATCCAGTCGTGCCAGCCCTGCGTGCCGTCGTAGCTCATGTTGAACTCGGGACGAATCTCGCGCTCCTCCAGCTGGTCGAGCAGCTTCTCGTCCACCAGCTTGCCGTTCGTGTAGATCTGCGCGATCCGTATGCGGTAGGACAAAAGCGCGTCCACCAGCTCCATGAAATCGCGGCGCACCAGCGGCTCGCCGCCGGTCAGCGACACCTCCAGGATGCCGCAGTCGGCGATCTGCCGCGCCAGGTCCATCATGGTGTCGTGGTCGATCTCGCCCAGCTTCGCGTCGGGCGCGGACATGTAGCAGTGGCGGCACCGGTAGTTGCACTTGCCGGTGATCGACCAGTGCGCGGTTCGGACGAAGCGGTTCTGATAGCGGCGGTACTCCTGGTCGGGCGTGAGGCGCTCGCCCGGTTCACACCGACGCACGGCACCCTGCTCCTCCAGCTTCTCCACGAAGGCGCGCACCTCGTCGCTGATGATGGGCAGCGATAGGTCTATCTGCCCATCGCACAGCGAAAGCGCCTCGAACGTGCGCGCGTCGACGAAGCGCACGCCGTTGTGCGGCCGCTCGACCACGGCATAGGGCAGTTTCTCCCAGCCCCGCAGAACCAGATCTTCTCTCAAAAGTCGCTTCATGTCGCTCTTTTCTTCCTTTACATGCGCACGCCGCCTCGGCGACCCTCTCCCTCCCCGCTTACGATGAGGCGTTTTTCGGCTTGAACTGGCAGGCAAAAAACGGATAGAGCATCTGCTTGTTGTGGCACGTGGCGCATATGCGATTATCGAAATCCCGGCCATCCCATTGGTCGCAGGTGTCGAACAGGTTTATATACGGCGATCCGGGGCCGAAAAAACTCGATCCGCCGACCGAGGCGTCCAGCTCCCCCTCCGACAATTCCCGCAACTCTGCCTTTGCAGCCATGAAAGCTTGCTCGTCTTCGGGAGACATCTCCACGCCGAACTCAGCGCATGCCTCGCGCAACTCCTCAATCGTCTGGATACGCGCGGTGCGCTCCATCATCTCCTGCTCGGTTGCCGCCATGATGATTACCCCTTTCTCGTCCGACCGCGCGTCGCGACCGGTGTCTGCGAATCAGTATGGGAACCGCTTCTGCCGTCCGCAAGCCGCCGCGAACGAACGACCGATTACAGCGAACGAACGCTCGTGCATGGAGCCGAACGAAGCAGGGCAGATGGGCGTGAGGGGGCGTTCATTTCGCTCAAAGAAAAACGTGCCGATGCCTCGAGCGCCAAACGCGCGTATCGCTCAATGCCGCGGCGCGGACGGCGAAATCATCGAAGGATCGCGTGGCGCTGCAATGGTGGCAAGCTTTGCAACTACCGCGACAATGAACACCGATCAAGGCATTTCATCGTTTAGCCCGGATTTTGCCCAGATTTGTGTCGAAAATGGATCCGAACGCAAAAAAGGTCGGAAGCGTTTTCAGCTTCCGACCTGCAAGTTACTGGTCGCGGGGGCAGGATTTGAACCTACGGCCTCCGGGTTATGAGCCCGGCGAGCTACCAGACTGCTCCACCCCGCATCGTTATGTTGCGCCTACCTCTCCTGCCCGAAGTGCCTTCAAACAGGAAAAGCGGCAAGAAAGAATATTACCCGTCTGTCTTAACGAACGCAAATCATTTCTCAGTGATTCACAAGGTCTACACGTTTTTAACTCGATCGAAAGCGAACTCCTAACCCTTGACGGCGCGGCGAGCCTCGCAGCGTACATGAATACAAGCCACGCCCTATCGCACCCCATACTCGGCGTCCTCTTAATCAACGCGAGCCTCGGACTGCTCGACATCCTCCTTGCAATAGCCGCCATAACGCATGTAGTACTTGGCATCTTCGAACGCGAACATGCCCGGCTCCTGCTTGCGAACCCACTTCTTGAGAGGCGTCTCCGTAAGCGGCACGCACACGCAGCACATGACAGCGAACAACACCAGACACCACAGCCAATCGGTTGCCGTGACACCTGCGATATGCGCGATCAGGTACGCTGCGGCCGGCAAGAACATCATGAGCGACGTGGCGAGCCCCGTATGGTAGATGGTCTTCTTGCCCTTGTCACGATACCAGAGGTAGGTGGCGACGCCGCCCGCCGTATGGGCGAACAGCTCCATGACGCACAGCAGGATGACGCACAGCGCAACCGCGTTCGACAGAGGAAGGAAGAAGCAGAGCGCTGCGTAAACGAGCGGGATCCACTGCAGCCCCACGTTGGTGACCATATCCGTGAGCCGGCTCATGGGATAACGCGTCGGATCGTAGAGGCTCTCGTCTTTCGGGCGGAAGACGCTCGTGTTGTAAAACCAATGGAGGCCGCCGGGGAACTTCCACTCCTCGAGCACGTGGAAAGCCATGATGAAAGCTACGAAAACGCCCGCTTTGCTGCCCAGAGGCATGACATCCCAGAAGACGGCGGCAAGCACCGCCACCACCGTCGCCGTGACGCACAGGAAGACGATCCACTGGTTATCGCACCATTTGTCCAGTTTCTTAACGAAATTGCTTGCCATTTGTCTACTCGCTTTCCTACTTCGCTTTCTTCGCTTTGCCGAAGAGACCCTTCGGAACGCTGCCGGGATCTGCCGCTGCGGCAGCCTTGCGCTCTTCCCAAACCTTCGCAACGTACTCGCGCTTGTAACCCCAAAGCTCTCGCTCTTCGAACGGATCCTTAGAATCGCGGTCATGCATGAAGAGGATCGGCAAGCCGAACGAGATGCCCAGCAGCACGAGCGAACCGGGAATGCCCCACCAAAGCTGATTAGCGGCTTCCGGCATGAACGTCAGCACGTACCATATGAACACGATGGCGACGGGCAGCTGCAAGAACACCGCCGCGAATGCTCATGTACGGTAAAGAAGCAAGCAACCGAAAACAATAGATAGACCGCCAGCACTACACTATTCCGAACCAAAGACCAAAAGATAAGCATTGTGGGAAAATCTAAACTTTTGGATTTTCCTACAATGCCGACTACGGCGGAATCCTTCCCACTCCTTATATCTTTATTTCCGTATACATTGAATTTGTATTTAGTAAATGCTATAATGTCCCTATTCAAATTATAAATGTGTTGAATTAGTTACATGTACATATTTTTTGTGCCGCATAAATACCCTGTTGAGGTTGTCGTTCTTTGTCCAGATGTGGAAACAATAAAAGGAAGGGAACGATACAGGGAGAAAACAGGCTATTCCGGCTTTACGGTTGAAACCTTATACGATACATTTATGCAGACAACACCACGGATCGGCTTTTGGCTGGACAATTCCAACCAAACACCGCAGCAGACAGTAGAAACCATTCTGAACGTTAGGAAGCCGGTATGATTGTTACATATAAGGGGAAGAAAAATTTCTTTTAGGTACTTGCTTTCCTAAAACTGATGTGATACAATGATTTAAACCAGAAAAGGAGTAAAAAATATGCGGCAAGGTATTCTTAAATAAAACTATAATCAAATAGTGGGAACAAAGGATTATGATAGCTCCTTTTGTAGGGGCTTAGTTTTTTGTACCCAATTTAAGAATACTTTTGCCTTATCAATTTTGACATATCCCCAAAAACAGCAATCACAAACAGGTGTATGCTGTATATGTGTATGTCCGCAACTTATAATCCCCAGTGGTAAAAGTATTTTACTGCTGGGGATTTTTATGCCCTTTGGGGCTGTAAAGGGAGGACAATCACATGAAAATAATCAATATTGGAATTCTTGCCCATGTAGACGCTGGAAAGACGACCTTGACGGAGAGCCTGCTATATGCCAGCGGAGCCATTTCAGAACCGGGGAGCGTCGAAAAAGGGACAACGAGGACGGACACCATGTTTTTGGAGCGGCAGCGTGGGATT
>NZ_DBFEGU010000341.1:0-1946 GCF_048329335.1 Eggerthella sp.
GCAAACACTGCTGGATCGTCCGCCGCCGAGGAAAGACCGTGGACGCCCCGTTCGAGGCAGGAGACGTGATCTCCGTGTACCTCGTGACCATCGGCATCAAAATCCCGGTCGCCCACAGCATCAACAGCCGCCAGATGAGCACCATCAACTTCAGTGCCGACCCATGCAGCAAGGAAGAAACCATCACCGTCACCGCAGCGGTCGGCGAGTAGTCCACCACAGCGCCCCGCGCATCCGGGTCCGTCCGACACGGGGCGCCACCAAAACCGAACGGACCAACAAACGGACAAGGACAAACACATTGAAAATCACCATCACCCGCCCGACCGGCCAACACCGCATCATCACCGACATGCAGGCACTCGCGGAAAGCGTGCGCCTCGGTAACAGGATCATCGAGCTTGATGCCACGGCGGATTCGACCGAGGCAGAGGCGTCCGAACGCCGCAAGGAGCAGGACGCCATCCGCAAGCAGCTGGACTCGTTGTTGAAAAGCGTCGAACACAGGACGCTCGTTGTCACGCTCCGCGGCCTGAACTCCAGCCAGTGGGCGCAGATCACCCTCAAAAACTCCAGGACCGTGCAGGGGCGGGTGGTCAAGGACCTTCCCGCCATCGCGAAGGAAGCTGCGCCGCTCATGATGGAATCCGCCGCATGGGCGGACGGCGATGATGTGGAGTTCACCGGCGAGGAGTTCTCTAATCTCATCGATTCGATGACCGACAGTCAAGTCAATGCACTCATGCAGACCGTGCAGGAGCTCAACACCCCGGTGGTCGAAATCCCAAAAGAGTTGACGCGGCTGGCCTAGCGGACCGGCTCGAGCATGCGCCGGCCCTGATCGACGACCTGCGGTGCGCGCGACGTCTCGGCATCAGTCTGAAACGATGGCTCGGATGGATGCCTTCGGAGGATGATTCCATCGAATGGGATGAGACCGAACGCGACTGGATGCGCGCGCTTGACATGTACGAGAAACTCCATGAATGTCCGTTGTGCGGACTGAGCGTCGACCTGTGCCACGACCAGGGCAAGGTGGACCGGCTGTTCGCCGGAGCGCAGGTGGAGACCTGCTGGATTACGTTCCAACGCGAACGGGCCATGCGCAAATACGAGGAATCCGGCACGGTGCTTGCCCCGCACGCGCAGACCGCGAACCTCATCCCGAGAAACTAGAAGAAGGAGATGCCGACGATGGCGTTGAACGAGAACATCATGATCCGCCTGTCGGCCGATACCTCCAACTATTCCACGAAGATGGCCGCCGCGAGCACGCAGGCGGAGAAGCTCTCCACCGCGTTGGAGAAGCCGGGCAGTAAATCCCGCATCGCCACGAATCTTATGGCGGGAATGGGATTGGCCGCCGTCGCTTTGGGCGTTTCGGCCACGAAGATGGCCGCGGACTTCGACCAGAGCATGAGCACCATCCAAGCCGACCTGCAGGCATCTGACGGCGACATGCAGAAGCTGCGTGCCGCCGCCATCCAGGCGGGCGCCGACACCGTCTACAACGCTAACGAAGCCGCCGACGGCATCGACGCGTTGGGGAAGGCCGGCCTGTCCACCACGGACATCCTTTCAGGCGGTCTGTCCGGAGCGTTGAACTTGGCCGCGTCCGACGGAATGCAGGTCGGCGAGGCCGCAGAACTGATGAGCACCACGCTCAAGCAGTTCAACCTCGAGGGCTCCGACGCGGGCAAGGTCGCGGACGCGCTGGCCGCCGGCGCCGGCAAGGCCGTCGGATCCGCGCACGACCTAGGCCTCGCGTTGAACCAGGCTGGTCTGATGGCGAACAGCATGGGCGTGAGCATGACCGAAACGGTCGGCACGCTGTCCGCGTTCGCCAACGCCGGCATGATCGGCTCCGACGCGGGCACCTCGTTGAAGACGATGCTCCAACGCCTGTCCAACCCCACCAAGGAGGCACAGGCGCAGATGGACGAGCT
>NZ_DBFEGU010000342.1:0-3425 GCF_048329335.1 Eggerthella sp.
ATCGTACACCATGCCGAAGGTGGATATCCAGGCCCAGGTGGAAACCGACGGCGCGTTGCAGGTGACCGAGCAGCGCACGTTCGATTTCGACGGCGATTTCTCCGCGGTGTGGTGGGCCTTCGACGGGCTTCCGCAGAACGCTTCCCTCAAGATCAACGGCGTGCGTATGGCGAACGTCGATGCCGATGGCACGGTGGTGGGCGATTGGACGACGTTGCCGAGCGAGGCGTTCGTGCTCGGCTGGCGCGAATCGGGCGGGCCTGGGAAAGATTCCTACTCGTTCGACGCGCCGAAGAACAGCGTGTACGTGTTCTTCAACGCCTCCGACGACCGTCGCATCATCGAGCTCGATTATACGGTGGTCAACGGGGCGCAGGCGTATTCCGACATAGGCGAGGTGTACTGGAAATACGTGGGCTCCCAATGGAAAGAGGCTTCCGACAACGTCACCATGACGTTGGCGCTGCCCGTACCGCAGGGTACCGAGGTCGTGCCGGGAGAGAACGTGCGCGCATGGGGTCATGGACCGCTCGACGGCAAGGTGACCGTGAACGCCGACGGAACCGTGACGTATGCCGTGCCGCATGTTGCGGCAGGTCAATTCGCCGAAGCGCGCGTGGCGTTTCCGGTGAAGTGGTTAACGAACCTGTCGCCCGAAAGCGCGGCGCTGCATCAAGGGGAAAACCGTTTGGACACGGTGCTGAAAGAAGAAAAGGACTGGAGCGACCAGGCGAACCGCACTCGCGTTCTTTCGTTGGCGTTCGTCATCGGCTGCGGTGTTGTCTGCGTGCTGCTGCTCGCCTGGGCGCTGCGCGCCTACTTCAAGTACGGACGCGAATACCAGCCCCGGTTTACCGACGAGTATTGGCGCGACGTGCCTGACCCCTCCATCCATCCGGCGGCTATCGGACGCCTGTGGCGCTGGGATCGCGAGAGCCAAGACGATTTCACGGCTACGCTCATGCATCTTGCGCACGTCGGCGCCATCCGCATCGACGCGGGCAGTTACGAGGAACCCGGCGCGTTCGGGCGCATGAAGACCGTGGACGACTATTACATCACAAGGTTGCCTGCTGCCGACAACGTGACCGATCCCATCGATCGTCAGGCGTTGGATTTGCTGTTCGGCACGTTGGCCGGGGGCACCGACTCGCTGTGGTTCGGCACTATCAAGAAGTACGGCGAAGATCATCCGCAGGAGTTTGTCGACGCGATGCAGGGCTGGCAGGGCGCGCTTTCGGCGGCGACGAACCGCGAGGATTTCTTCGAGGCGAAAGGCAAGCGATACCAGGGCTACCTCATCGCGCTTGCCGTGGTGGTCGCTTTGTCCGGTGTCGCCATTTGGATACTCATGTCGAACTTCATCCCTCTGATATTCATGATTCCCACCGCCATCGCGTTGGGCGTGATCGGGAACTACATGCCGCGTCGCAGTGTGAAGGGCAACGAGCTGACGGCCAAGAGCAAGGCGCTGCGCAACTGGCTGACCGACTTCTCGTCTCTTGACGAGCGTCCGCCCACCGACGTGAAGGTGTGGGGCGAGTTCATGGTGTACGCCTACCTGTTCGGCGTGGCCGACCAGGCCATCAAGCAGCTGCAAACCACCATGCCGCAGCTGTTCGAGTACGACGGATCTATGGGCATGACGTACATGCCTTGGTGGTTCTGGTACACGGGAGGCCATACGGCTGCCGGCTCAGCGATGCCTTCGGTTAGCGACATGCTGCAAACGTCGATGACGAACACGATGTCAACGGCTCAGGCGGCGCTTTCGGGCGCTAGCGGGAACTTCTCCAGCGGCGGTGGATTCGGCGGCGGCTTCTCAGGCGGCGGCGGAGGCGGCTTCGGCGGCGGAGGCGGCGCCCGGTAAACCAGGCAGGAACGAACGCGGCCCCGGCAAGGGGTCGCGTTTTTTGTGCGCGTATCCGCGAACGAGGTTCCACGTTGCCATCCGATGGGCGAGCGGAGCGCACCTGGCGTCCGGAGCGAAGGCGCGAAGCGCCGGAGCATGAACAAGCACGGGCTGGCCGTGTGCGCCACCGCTGTCATCCTTCGACTCCGGCCCGCGGCCTCCGCTCAGACGCTCCTATGTTGTCAAGCGGCTACCTCACGACATCCCCAGGGCCTCCATATCCTGCGCGAGGGCGCGGTAGGCCTCTCGGGCGATGTAGCGCTTGAGGCAGCGGATGGCGTCCTTCTTCGTCTTGCCCTCCGACATCCTGCGCGCCACGTAGGAGCGGGTCCGCCCGTCGTGGGCCATGCGGGTGATCGCCATGGTGTAGAGCGCCGAGTTGGCCCGCCTGTCGCCCGCGCGGCTCAGGCGGTGCCGATCGGCCCTGCCGCTCGAGACGGGCACGGGGCTCGCCCCGCAGAGCATGGAGAACGACGCCTCCGAGCGCAGGCGCGAGACGTTGGCGCCTGCGGCGAGCAGCAGCCTCGCGGCGACGTGCGGGCCCGCCCCGAGGAGCGACCTCGTCGACGGGGCGAGCGCCTTCGTGAGCGCGTCGATCTCGGCCTCCAGGCCCTTCGCCTCCTCGTCGAGCATGCGCGCCCGCCGGGCGAGCGAGCGCAAGGCGACCTTGGCCAGGGTCTCGGGCGAGGAGCCCGCGCCCGGGCGCATGGAGGCGCAGGCGCGGACCAGCTCCGAGGAGCCCTTGCCGCGCAGCGGGGCTCTCGCCTCCTCGGGCAGCGCGACGACCTGGGCCTGCAGGGCGTTCAGCGCCGCCGTCCTCGCCTTCACCGCGCCGGCGTAGGCCGCCTCGAGCGCGCCGAGGGCGCCCATCTCGGCGCAGCGCGACTTCGCCGGCGCGCAGCGGGTTCCCGCGAGGGCGGCGCGCGCCGCCTGCTCGGCGTCGATCCCGTCGCTCTTCCCGCGCCGGCGCCGCTCGGAGCGGTCGGGCGCCGAGACCTCGAGCACGCGGACGCCCGCGGCGTCGAGCGCGCGGGCGAGCCCGGCGCCGTAGCCGCCCGTGCCCTCGACGCCCGCCGCCTCGACGCGCCCGAAGGCGCGCATCCACGCGACCATCGAGGCGTAGCCGCGCGCGTCGGCCGGGAACGACGCCGTCCCGAGCAGCGCGCCGGAGGCGTCGAGCGCGGCCGCCACGTGGGCGTCCTTGTGCGTGTCGACGCCGACGGTGACAACCCTGTTCCCTTCTGCCATACTGGACTCCTCCCGAAAGGGTGCGCGGGGCGTCCTCGGGCGAGACGGTCCTATGGCGTGTCGGACGGGCTCCGACGGGCTCCTATCAAGTCATCCCCGAAGGCCCTGCGCGGTTTTCACTGCGAAGCCCCGCCGGCGCCGGCGACGAGCCTGAGCTAAGGCACCGAGGGCCTGGACGACAACGGGTCGGCCGGCGGGGCGGGGCTTCTCTCCCGATGATACGCTTCGCCATCGGGAGACGCATCTATCGTCCCATAGGATGACA
>NZ_DBFEGU010000343.1:0-1676 GCF_048329335.1 Eggerthella sp.
CTCGTGCTCTCCGGCGCCATCGCCTCGCTCGACGGCATGCAGGATGTGCCCGGCCTCAACATGGTGTTCGACGAGATGAAGCGGGCGCGGCCCTCGTCCATCACCGCGCCGGCCTACTACGAGGCGAAGGTCACCGAGGCCGCGGCGATGCTGCTGGACTGGTCGCTGGCCAACGCGCGCGGGGCGGCGAGCGCCATCCGCGCGGCCGACCGCAGCGCGCTCAACCTGACGCGGGCCCACATCCGCGAGCACCTGGACCGCGCCGTGCCCTCAAGCGAGCTGTGCCGCATCGCCTGCATGAGCGCGAGCAAGCTGACGAGGCTGTTCAAGCAGGCCGAGGGCATGACGCCGCAGGAGTACGCGCGCACCCTGCGCATGGAGCGCGCCTGCGAGCTCCTGGGCGACACCGACCTCAGCATGGCCGAGATCGCCGCCCGGCTGGGCTTCGCGCGCCAGGGCAGCTTCTCGGAGGCCTTCAAGGAGCGCTTCGGCGCCACCCCGCAGGAGTTCCGCGCGCTGCGGGCCGCCCGCAGGAGCGCCCGCTAGCGCCCGGCCCTCGCACGCTGTCTCTCTTCGCACATGTGCCGATCAGCGCGCGGCATCGGGTACCCTGCACGTTTCACGCGCTTTCCCATCACGCCGGCGCCCTCCTCAGCCGCGTCGTGCCAGATCCTGCGACGTCCGCTCGCCCAAATCGATGAGCTCCTGGCGGCCGTGCGTTCCCGTCTTGACGTAGATGCGCCGCAGGTGCGTGTCCACCGTGCTCTTCGAGATGAAGAACTCCGCGGCGATGCGCTCCCCCGTGCGCCCCTTGAGCGCCAACGGAAGGATCTCGGCTTCGCGCTTCGACAACCCGTGCTCCGAGGCGATGAGACGGCATGCGTCGTCGAAGCGGTCGGCATCGCGCACGATGACCGACAGGGCGCGGAAATCCCGCTCGGTGAACAGGAAGAGGTACGCGTACAACGCGGCCAGGCCCGCGAACGCGGCGACGGCGTAGGGCACCTGCCCGGCCGGCTCCAAAAGCTCGATGCCGTTGCCGCAGGCGATGCCCGCCAGCTCGCCCGCGTACAGCGCGGCGAACCCGCGCGCGAACGAAACGGCGGCATCCTGCCCCGTGATCTTCGCCATGACGAGGAACAGCGACACCAGCACGAAGGTGAGCCCCAGATAGCCCGCCAGCACGATGGCCTCGCCCGGAACGCCGAACGAGCCCAACACGGGCACGAACAGAAAACCCGCCATCATCACCAGAACGGCCAACCGGTACACCCCGTCGAGCGGCCCGTCCACGGCGCCGCCCGTCTTGCCCGCCGGATCCCCTGCCTTGCCGAGGCTCACGCCCAGAAGCTGCAGCGATGCGATGCAGAACAGCACGAGCAGCAGCAAGCTGGCCAGCACCGTGGGCGTGGAAGCCATGCCGGGATCGGAGCCGAACGTCTCCATGAAGCCTGCGGCCAGGCCGAACAACACGGTACCGGCGATGATCTTCTTCGAAAGCCGCGCCGTCTCGTCACGCTGCTCCTTCGTCGCCAAGAGGTCGCCGAAGGACAAGGAGCCTCCCTGGGACGTCCCCTCGCTTGCGGCGGCGCGCGTCGGCAGCAGCCCGCGCAGCGCGAAAGCGCTTCCCAGCGGAAGCAGCTTGAGGGCGAACGCCGCCTGGGGCGCGGCGATCG